>JAJRPL010000325.1 GCA_024280815.1 Bacteroidota bacterium | reverse complement strand
CCAGAAGCTACATGTGGCACAGCAACCTGATGTCCCATATATTGTGGATGATGCATGTGTTGCGAATTTTCTAAATAAGCATCTATAAAAGTATTGGTGGTATTTAAGTCTAGTCCACCTTCTTTTACCCACTTTTCTAGTTTTAAAATTTCTGCTATTTCTTCAGCGGGCTTTTGTTGTAACACCTTTCCTTTTCCTTGTTGACTTTCTTGTAAATAGATTGCCAATTTATCTAGAATAGCAGTTGCTATTTTTTTTAAGTCTTGAGGATTATTTTTCATTAATTAATAATGTTATTTAGTAAATATAGCTTTTAATTCAAGTAAGTTAGGATTTTCAGGAGCATGTTTTAAAAGTCTATTAGTTAATTCTTTTCCAGTTTCAAAATGTTTATTTTCATGCGTATAGCTATAACTATATGATAAGGCCAATCTGTAATTTGCCTCATATTCTTCTGGAAATAATTTTACAGCCTGTTCATACCGATAGATTGCATTGTTCCAATTCTTTTTTTCAATCCACTTATCACCTTCTTCAAGATAATATGCGTAATCATTAATATGTTCAATTAAATAATTCTATTTTGCAATCTCAATACGCTCATTTTCTTTTTTATCAGTTTTATTTGATGCACTTATTCCTAATAATATTAGAGGAGTCATCACTACCAAAACAATTGCCCAAGACCTAATACTTTCAATTTTCCGTTGTTTTATTATTTTTTCTCTTAAAAGGATTAATTCTTCTTTGGTAGCCTTTTTTAAATCAATTTTACCTTGTGCAGCTTTGTAATATTCTTTTTTGTACTTAAAAAGGTTCGCTCTTTTTTAAACATACTTCTTTTACGTAACAAACTTTTGTTGTTACGCAAACTATTCATCATATGTTGTATGCTTCCTCCGCTTCCCATTTTAATTAGAGTATTTAGTAAATGAAGTTTGTTTAAGGTCTATGGTTACCTTTTACGAAGTTAAGAAATTTGAAAGACTTTTTAATAATTACACATTCAACATCACCCACAACTTATCTTTGAGTTCTGTCATGCCTATCTGAGCTATGGATGAAATAAATAGATGATTAATATCTTTTGGAAGCTCTTTTTTAATTTCGGCTATCAATTCATCATCTAACATATCAGTTTTTGAAATGGCTAACAATCTATCTTTATCTAACAATTCAGGATTGTGTTTTTTCAGTTCGTTCAATAGAATTTTATATTCATTCTGAATGTCGTCAGAATCTGCAGGAATTAAAAATAATAAAGTGGAATTACGTTCAATATGTCGTAAAAATCGATGTCCAAGTCCTTTACCCTCAGCAGCTCCTTCAATAATACCAGGAATATCTGCCATCACAAAACTTTGATAATCTCGATATTCAACAATACCTAAGTTGGGCTTTAAAGTCGTAAATTCATAATCGGCTATTTTGGGTTTTGCTGAGGTTAAAACCGATAATAAAGTTGATTTACCAGCATTGGGGAAGCCTACCAAGCCAACATCAGCCAGTAATTTTAATTCTAGTTGAAACCAACCTTCTTGAGCATCAACACCAGGCTGAGCATATCTAGGCGTTTGATTGGTTGACGATTTAAAATGCCAGTTACCACGACCGCCCATACCGCCTTCTACTAAAATTTTTTCTTCACCATCTTCAGTTATTTCAAATAAAATCTCTTGAGTTTCCCCATCTCTAATAATAGTACCTAAAGGAACATCAATATAAACATCGCTTCCGTCTTTACCCGTACTTCTACTTTTACTACCACCGCCACCATGTTCAGCTCTAAAATGTTTTTTGTATTTTAGGTGAATTAACGTCCACATACCTTTATTAGCACGAATGATAACATGACCACCTCTACCGCCATCACCGCCATCTGGGCCACCTTTTTGAATGAATTTTTCACGATGTAAATGCACAGAACCTTTACCTCCGTTACCAGAAGTGGCGTGAATTTTTACGTAATCTACAAAGTTGCCTTCAGTCATTTTAAAATTGTTTAATCGTGGATGTGTTTAATTGTTTAATTGAGCTTTTCTTAAAGCATTAAGCATATTAGAAATTTTGAATATTTTCTTTCTCAATGTAAAACATTCATTTTCAGAAATAAAAGCGAGTCTTTTTGAAATTATAATTTGACAAAGAATTTCCATTGTTGAACTAAAAGCTATGGTTGTAAAATGAGCTTTATCTTTATTTGTACCTCGAGAGGTTCCTTCTGCTATATTTGATGCTATTGAAACTGAGGCTCTTTTCATTTGGCTAATTAATCCGAATTTTTCATCATCAGGATTTTTTTTGTAGTAGTATAAATTAATTCAACTAAATTTATTGATTCTTGCCAAACAATCAACTTTTCAAATGAGTGTAAATACATAATGTTAAATTTTAAGTTTATTATTATTTTATAAAATTCAGCTTAAGATTTCATTCCCTCAATAAACAATTAAACAAATCAACAACTAAACGATTACACTTTATAATCTATCAAAAACAGCACTCAAACGTTTTGTAATTTCTTCTACAGAGCCAACACCATCAACACCATAGTATTTGTTTTGGTCTTCGTAATAGTGTTTTAATATGGCTGTTTTTGTCTCATATTCATTAAAACGATTTCTGATTTTTGACTCATCTTGATCGTCAGATCTACCACTGGTTTCACCACGTTTTAACAATCTAGCTACTAATAAATCTTCAGCAACTTCTAAAGCTACCATTCCGTTAATACTTTCTCCTTTTTCTTCTAAAAAGGCATCTAAAGCTTTTGCTTGTGATTCTGTTCTAGGAAAACCATCAAATATAAATCCGTTAGCATCCGTATTTTTTTCAACTTCAGCTTTTAACATATTTATAGTAACTTCATCAGGTACTAAATCCCCTTTATCCATATAAGATTTAGCCAATTTACCTAAGTCTGTTTCATTTTTAATATTGAATCTAAATACATCTCCAGTAGAAATGTGTACTAGATTATACTTTTCTTTTAATACTTCTGCTTGTGTACCTTTTCCAGCTCCTGGAGGTCCGAATAATACAATATTTGTCATTTTTTGTGTTGTTAATTGGTAAATATCTGCAAGATTTCTTCCTAAACCATCATAATCTAATCCGTAACCTACAATAAATTTGTCAGGTATTGAAATACCTATATAATCTATTGGCAAACCTTTACGGAATACATCAGGTTTAAAAAATAAGGTTGCAATTTTTAATTGCTTTAGTTTTTGATATCTAAAAATTTCATAAATTTCTTCAAGTGTATTACCTGTGTCAATAATATCTTCTAGAATAATAACTGTTCTACCTTCTAAATCTTCATTTAGTCCTACCAATTGCTTTATTTTACCTGTAGAACCTGTACCTTCATACGAAGCTAGTTTTACAAATGAGACTTCACAGTTACCATTATATGCTCTAATAATATCTGCAACAAACATAAAAGAACCATTTAGAATACCTATAAAAATAGGAGTTTCATCTTTACAGTCTGTCTCTATTAAAGCAGCCATTTTATATACAGCCTCATTAATTTTTTCAGCCGAAATATAAGGCTTAAAATACTTGTCGTGAAGTTTTACTTTACTCATGCTCAATATTTAAACAAAAAACCGTTTTGTATGTACTGAGTTTATTTCAGTTCACAAAACGGTTGTTTCATATATTTTGTAAATTAATTTACTCTTTTTTACTTAACTTCTTAGTGGTGTAATACATAATTGGTGACGCGACAAACAATGATGAGTAAGTACCTACTACAACCCCAATAATCATGGCGAACATAAATCCTTTAATAGAATCTCCGCCAAATAAGAATATTGATAACAATACTAATAAGGTTGTTAAAGAAGTATTTATTGTTCTACCTAAAGTACTACTTAAACCAGCATTAACTATTTTAGCAAAAGGCCAAGATGAATGGTCATTTGTAAATTCTCTAATTCTATCAAAAATAACCACGGTATCATTCAATGAGTACCCAACCACAGTTAATAGGGCGGCAATAAACGATTGCCCAATTTCCATATCAAAAGGTAACACATTGTGGAATAATGAGAAAATTGCCAATACAATTAATACATCGTGAAAAACTGCAGCTACCGCACCTAAACTATATTGCCATTTTCTAAATCGTAATAAAATGTATAAAAATACAACTAGTAATGAACCTAAAATTGCCCAAATCGCTGCTTGTTTAATATCATCTGCAATTGTTGGCCCTACTTTAATAGATTCCATAATTCCTACTTTTTGATCATGGTCATTAGCAGTAATTTTAAAATCATTGATGGTAGTACCATCTGGTAAATAAGATTGTAAACCATTAAATAAAATTTCTTGAACCTCATCATCAACAGTAATACCTTCATCATCAATTTTAAAAGCTGTGGTGATTTTTAATTGATTTGAATTTCCAAAAGTTTTCACTTCAGGGGCACTTTTAAAACCATCTTTTAAAGAATTGGCAACCTCAGTAGGACTTACATCTTGGTCAAAACGAACCGTATAGGTTCTCCCTCCTTTAAAATCAACTCCGAAATTTAAGCCATTGGTTGCTAAAGAACCAATACCAACAGCGATAATAATACCTGAAATAATATAGGCTAATTTACGCTTCTTTAAAAAGTCTATTTTAATATTTTGGAACCATCCTTTAGTAATACCTGTATTAAAAGTCATTGAACGATCTTTATCAGCATGCCATTCTACAAATAATCTTGTTATAAATATGGCAGTTATTAATGAGGTTGCGATACCAATCATTAAGGTAGTTGCAAAACCTCTAATAGGGCCTGAACCGAAAATATATAAGATAACACCTGTTAAAAAGGTAGTAATATTTGCATCAATAATTGCAGATAAAGCTCCTTTAAAACTAAAACCTTCAGAGATGGCTGCTTTTAAATTTTTACCTCTATGTAAGGCTTCTTTAATACGTTCATAAATAATTACGTTGGCATCAACTGACATACCAATCGTTATGATGATACCAGCAACACCAGATAAGGTCAATACTGCACCAAAAGCTGTAAGTACGCCAAAAATAAAGATGATATTAACTATAAGAGCAATATCAGCAAAGACACCTGCTTTACCATAATAAAAAACCATCCAAATTAATACCAATAAAAGTGCAATACCAAATGCTATAGCACTACTATTAATTGCTTCTTGACCTAAAGAAGGTCCAACAATATTAGACTGAATAATACGTGCAGAAGCTGGTAGTTTACCAGATTTTAATGCATTGGCTAAATCTTGAGCTTCTTCAATAGAAAACCCACCAGATATAGAAGTTTTACCATTAGGGATAGCACCATTTACATTAGGTGCAGAATACACAAAATTATCTAAAACAACGGCTACAAATTTGCCTGTATTTTTTTCTGTCATTTTTGCCCATAACTTTGAACCTTTACTGTTCATTGACATACTTACTTCAGGATTGATACCTAATTGGTCAAAAACCTGAGAAGCATCAGAGACCACATCACCTTCTATAGGTGCAACATCTTCTCTATTCGATTTTATTGCGTATAAACTAATAACTTCTGAATCTTTTGAAGGTTTGGCATCCCATAAAAATTTTACATAAACCATATTAGAAGGTAATAAAGCTCTAACCTCTTTCATGGCTAAATATTTATTTACCAAAGCAGTATCTTTTACACTTGCAGAACCAACAACAGAACTTCTTTGATTCTGATTTTGTGGTATACTAGGGTATAGTTTTGAAAATAACGGATTGGCAGCTTCAGTATCAACAGAATCTTGAACTTTACCCAATAAGTCATCAATTTGAGACCCATCAGTTGAGTCAGTTTCTACTTCACCTAACAAGTCATCTATCTTAGAATCAGTAGCAGTAGAATCAGTTTCTACTTCATCTATCTTAGAATTGTTAGTTGTAGAGTCTACTTTAATAGTATCAATCTCAGTAGTGTCAGTTACTTTTGTTGTTTTAGATTTTAGAATTTCTGCTAATTTGGTGTTGGCTTGTATAAAAAAGTTTGCGGTTTCAGTATTGTCATACACCTCCCAAAATTGTAATTCAGCAGTGCTTTGTAATAATTTTTTACACGGTCAATATCTCTAGCACCAGGTAATTCAATTAATACTCTACCAGACTCACCAATACGTTGTATGTTTGGTGAAGTAACACCAAAACGGTCAATTCTATTACGTAATACTTCAAAAGCCGTACTAATTGAACCTTTTACTTCTTCAAAAAGAATTGGTTTTGTTTCATCATCAGTTAATTTGAAGCTAATTTTATCTTTTAATGATTTATTACCAAAAATTGAAGGGTCACTTAATTTAACTTTACCATTACTTTCTTTATCAAAAGCTTCAAAAAACAACTCTAAATAATTTTTATCACTTCCTTTTTGTGCAGCTGAAGCATCTGCTAATGCTTTGTTGAAAATAGGGTTTTTTGATTCATTTGACAAACCAAATAAAATATCTCTAACTGACACCTCTAATGTAGCATTGATACCACCTTTCAAGTCCAAACCAAGATTTAAGGCTTTGTCTTGAATTTCACTGTGTGTGTATTTGGTGTACAAATAATTGGCAACAGGCACATTAGCAACTGAATCTAAATATGCTTTTTCAATCTTGATGTCACCATTAGCATATTTTTTTGCATCATTTTCTATGCTGTTATTTACCCATGTAAATGATAAATAATACACACAAATTAATCCAAAAAGTATGGCAAATGTTTTAATAAGTCCTTTGTTTTGCATCTCCGTTCTATTTAAGAAAATCTTTTTTTATAATTAACGTGCAAATATAGAGTTTCAATTGTGAATAGACAATTGTTTTTTAGTTTTTTATACTAAAAGATAATAAGGTATTATTTTATCTAAGATAGGCTAAAATTCTATCCTTTTTTGTACTTTCGTTTCTTAATAATTTTCTAATTATGACAATCCTTTCTGATATCGAAATTGCTCAACAAACTCAACTTGAGCACATCAATACTATTGCCGATAAAATAAATATCAATCATGATAATCTAGAGCATTATGGTAAATATAAGGCAAAACTACCTTTACATTTAATTGATGAAGATAAAATAAAAAATAACCACCTGATTTTAGTTACTGCCTTAACACCAACCCCTGCTGGAGAAGGAAAAACAACTGTTTCTATTGGGTTAACGGAAGGATTAAATAAAATTGACAAACAAACGACTGTAGTTTTACGTGAACCTTCATTAGGTCCTGTTTTTGGCATCAAAGGTGGAGCTGCTGGTGGAGGTTACTCGCAAGTAGTACCTATGGAAGACATTAATCTCCATTTTACAGGCGATTTTAATGCTGTTGAAAAAGCAAATAATTTATTGTCAGCTTTGATAGATAATAACTTACAGAGCAAAACACAAAATTTAAACCTTGACGGAAGAACCATTGCTTGGAAACGTGTAATTGACATGAATGATAGGGCTTTACGTCAAATAACTATAGGCTTAGGTGGTACAGCAAATGGCATACCTCGTGAAGACGGGTTTAACATTACACCTGCTTCTGAAGTGATGGCAATACTATGTATGGCAACTAACTTTAGTGATTTAAAAAAACGCTTAGGCGATATTTTTGTAGGATTCACTTTTGATAAAAAACCCATTTTCGCACGTGATTTAAAAGCTGAAAATGCCATGGCTATCTTATTAAAAGATGCTATTAAACCTAATTTGGTTCAAACCTTAGAGAAAAACCCTGCCATTATTCACGGCGGTCCTTTTGCAAATATTGCTCAAGGGACCAATACTATTATTGCTACCAAAATGGGACTTTCACTCTCCAATTACGTAGTTACAGAAGCTGGTTTTGGTGCTGATTTAGGTGCAGAGAAATTCTTGAATATTAAATGTGCTTTCGCAAGATTGAATCCGAAATGCGTGGTGTTGGTTGCTACCATTAGAGCCTTACGTCATCATGGTGGTTCACCTAAAGAGGAATACAATACGCCAAGTGTTGATCGTGTTGCAGATGGGTTTGTAAACCTAGAAAAACACATAGAAAATATTCGTAAATTTAATATAGAACCCGTTGTGGCTATCAATACTTTTATTAGTGATACCGATGAAGAAACACAATTGGTAATTGATAAATGTGCAGCATTAGGTGTGCAGGCTGTACCATCTAAAGGATGGGCTGATGGTGGTAATGGTACTCAAAAGTTGGCAAAAGCAGTTGTGGATGTCGTGGAAAACAAAGCAACTACTTTTAGACCTTTATACGATTGGAAGTCTCCCGTAAAAGATAAAATTGAAACTATAGCTAAAGAAATCTATGGTGCTGATGGTGTAGATTTTGATAAAAAAGCAGAACTCAATTTACGAAGAATTGATCGACTAGGCTTTAATGACTTTGCCATCTGTATGGCAAAAACACAAAAATCTTTTTCTGATAATGAAAAGTTAATTGGTAGACCAACAGGGTTTAGAGTAACTGTACGTGAGATAGAAATTGCTGCGGGT
>JAJRPL010000324.1 GCA_024280815.1 Bacteroidota bacterium | reverse complement strand
GTAAATGTACTAATTGTTGATGATCACCCAGTTATTGTAGAGGCTTTAATCATTATGTTTACGCTAAAAGGTTTAGAACATTATGAGTTTTCTGTTGATGTTGCAGTTGACTGTGAAAGTGGTCAAAAAAAGATTGATGCATCCTTAAAAAAGGAGCCCTATGATATTATTTTCTTTGATATAAGTATGCCACCAACTGCTGACGGTAAAATTGTTTCAGGAGAAGATTTAGCCATTTATGCAAAAAGAGTGTCACCAACTACTAAAATAGCAATTTTTTCAATGTATACAGAAGATGCACGTATACATAATGTACTTAGAAATGCTGATCCTGATGGTTTTATGTCGAAAAACGACTTGAGGTCTAGAGATTTTGCACTTGCCTTTGAGACCATAATGAAAAACCCACCTTATTATAGTGCTACTATAATGAAATATTTTAGAAATAAATCTATAAAAATTGAAGACCCTATATTAGATGATATTAATAGAAAAATCATTTTCCATCTTTCTAATGGTGTAAGAACTAAAGATTTACCTGACTTTGTAAACTTATCTTTAAGTACTGTAGAGAAAAGAAAGATAAAAATTAAGACTATTTTAGATATTGAAAATGCCAATGATGCAGAAATGATTGAAGAGGCTAAAAATAGAGGGCTTTTATAGCCCACCTTAAGATTCTTCCTAAGAATAGTTAATGAAGTTCCATAAGTAAACCGTATTTTCGCAAAACTTTTTATTGTTAAATTAAAGATTGTTTACATGCGTACAAAATCTACAAAACAAAATAAAATCAATGTGGTTACTTTAGGATGTTCTAAAAATATTTATGACTCTGAAGTATTGATGGGGCAACTCAAAGCCAACGGCAAAGAAGTTGTGCATGAAGACGCTGAAGATGAAGGTAATATTGTAGTGATTAATACCTGCGGTTTTATAGGCAAGGCAAAAGAAGAGTCTATCAATACCATTTTACATTATGCTCATAAAAAAGAAAGAGGAGAGGTAGATAAAGTATTTGTAACAGGTTGTTTAAGTGAACGGTATAAGCCCGATTTGGAAAAGGAAATTCCAGATGTAGATGCCTATTTTGGAACGCATGACTTACCTAATTTATTAAAAGTTTTAGAAGCTGATTATAAGCATGAACTTATAGGCGAACGTTTGACCACAACCCCAAAACACTATGCCTATTTAAAAATTGCTGAAGGTTGTGATAGACCTTGTTCTTTTTGTGCTATCCCTTTAATGAGAGGTAAGCATACATCTACGCCGATAGAAGAAATCGTTGAAGAAGCGATTAAGTTGGATGAAAAAGGTACAAAAGAATTGATTCTAATAGCACAAGATTTGACCTATTACGGACTAGATATCTATAAAAAACGTGCTTTGGCTGACTTATTAAAGGAATTGGCTAAAGTTGAAGGTGTAGAATGGATTCGTTTGCATTATGCTTTTCCAACAGGTTTTCCTTTAGATGTACTTGAAGTGATGAGAAATGAACCAAAAGTTTGTAATTATTTAGACATTCCGTTACAACATATAAATTCTGAAATTTTAAAATCTATGCGTCGAGGTACAACGCATGATAAAACAGTGAAATTGATAAAAGAATTTAAAAAGACTGTCCCAGATATGGCGATAAGAACGACATTGATTGTAGGGTATCCTGGTGAAACCGAAGCTATTTTTGAAGAATTAAAACAATGGGTAATAGACACTCGTTTTGATAGATTGGGGGCTTTTGCGTATTCTCATGAAGAAAATACAACGGCTTATAATTTGATAGATGATGTGCCTGAAGAGGTGAAAGAACAACGTGTTTCTGAAATTATGGAAATTCAAAGTCAGATTTCTTTTGAACTGAATCAAGAAAAAGTAGGGAAGACTTTTAAATGTATATTTGATAGAAAAGAAGGGAATTACTTTTTTGGAAGAACAGAATTTGATTCGCCAGATGTTGATAATGATGTCATTATTGATGCTACGAAGCATTATGTGCAATTAGGGCAGTTTGTGAATGTGAAAATAAATTCAGCAGGCGATTTTGATTTAAACGGAGAGCCTGTTTAATTGTCATTCCTGTCCAGAGACTTCCTTTAGATTTGATTCGTGAAATAATTTGTACATTTCATTTATCATTTATGAATAGTTTGTAATTATCAAAAAAGCAGACGTCTATTTTAGAGTGATAAGGTGTCAAGAGTTGAAAAATTTATGAAAATTAGTGTAGCACAAACAAAACCTATTAAAGGAAATATTCAGAAGAATATTGAAAATCATATTAGAATAATTAAATTAGCTGTTTCTGAAGAAGCAGATGTGATTATTTTTCCTGAATTGTCATTGACTGGCTATGAGCCTGAGTTAGCACAAAAATTAGCAGTAGAAAAAGATGATGTTCGATTTGATAATCTTCAAAAAATAAGTAGTGTTGATCAAATCATAATAGGCGTTGGTGTACCTATAAAAAATGGTTCAGAGGTCAGTATTAGTATGCTTATTTTTCATCCTGATAAAGAAAGACAAGTTTATTATAAGCAGTATTTACATGCTAGTGAAGATAAATTTTTTAGTAGCAGAAATAATTTGAATAACCTCATTTATGGTGAATCTATTGCTCTAGCAATTTGTTATGAATTATCAGTACCTATGCATTCTGAAAGAGCTTTTAAGAGAGGTGCGGCGTTTTATATTGCAAGTGTTGTTGAGTCTGTAGAATATGTAGATAAGTCTATTGATAAATTGGCTAAGATTGCTAAAAAATATGCAATGACAGTTTTTATGTCAAACTGTATTGGTAAAACAGGTCGTTATAATGCTGCGGGGAAAACATCAATTTGGGATAAAAAAGGAGAGCTTTTAATACAATTAAATACGAATGAAGAAGGAATAGTAATACTTGATACAACTTCTAATAAAACATTTTTAAAATATTT
>JAJRPL010000323.1 GCA_024280815.1 Bacteroidota bacterium | reverse complement strand
GTAATGTTCAATTTGTGTGGTAGGGAAGGAGTGATGTAAACCCAATATTTTTTCAACGAAAGTTGTTCCAAATTCTTTCCAATTAATAGTTGGATAAGCTACTTTATGAGCATTAAAATTACCCGTTGCACCACCAAATTTAGCAGCATAAGGTATGTTTTGTAATTGTTTGACTTGTTGCTCAATTCTTTCTACAAAAACCATAATTTCTTTACCCAACCTTGTTGGAGATGCTGGTTGGCCATGTGTTCTGGCAAGCATAGAAATATCTGCCCATTCATTAGCCAAAGCTCTTAATTTTTCAATGAGTTTTGCTAATTCAGGATAATAAACAGTATCAAAAGCTCCATTTATTGAAAGTGGAACTGCAGTATTATTAATATCTTGCGAAGTAAGCCCGAAATGAATGAATTCTTTAAAATCTTGTAACTCTAAATCGTCAAATTTTTCTTTGATAAAATATTCAACAGCTTTTACATCATGATTGGTAATTTTTTCAATATCCTTTATCTTCTGTGCATCACCAGTAGAAAAATTGTTATAGATGTCTCGTAATTCTGCGTTTAGTCCTTTGTCAAAACCTTTAAGTTGAGGTAAAGGAATTTCACATAAGGCAATAAAATATTCAATTTCTACCTGTACACGGTATTTTATAAGTGCTTCTTCTGAAAAAAATGGAGCTAATGCTAAAGTTTTGTTTCGGTATCTACCATCAATAGGTGAGATAGCATTTAATTCGTTTAAATTCATTCATTCTATGATTTAGAATGTAAAAATAGACGAAAACGAACGAACAGAAAAGAGTTTTTGCAGTTTTCTAAGCCATACTAGTTTTAGAAATCATTTCTAGTACTTTATTGGCTTTTGAAATATAATTGGAACTCTGGTTTGTTGCGTTTTTTTCTAAAATTAACCGAACTTCATAATGAATCCAACTAATTTTGTTCCCAATATGAAATAAAGCCTCCATTGATTGAGTCTTTATTGAAGCTTTATAATCTTTTAATAACCAATCAAAACAAGTTTCAATAATTTCAGACAATTGTTCGTGAGTCATTATTAATTTAACGGCTGAATCAAATTTAGAAGTATAATCTTGAGCAATTAAATTACATATTTTAGAAGCTGATTTTATTGCATTTTCATTTTTAAGTGAAGCAATGTTATTAGTAAAGTAAGATAATTTGTAATCTATCCAGTCTAGACGTTGTTCAACAACAATCTCTAAAGTAATAATTGCTTTTAAAGAAATTTCATTATCATAATCAAAGGCAACTTCGACAAGAGATTCAAATAAATGCTGGTCGTTAAGAATTAGCTTTGAAAGTTGTTTTACACTCTCTCTATTGATACTTGGAATAACATTCAATTCTTTTATTAAAGAATATTTGTTCATGTTTTTTACTGCACTCATAAGACTACTTCATTTAAGAGTTGGTAATTAAATCTTTTCTTTTTGCATTCTATTCCAGATGTATCTAAACTAAAAAAAAACAGAAATATTATAAATGACAGCTACTTTTTTGTAAAGACATTCAAATAAAATATTTATTTTTCCTATAATTTATTACTAATTTTATCGTTTTAGGCATACGTTAGCTAATTTTTGGAATATTATTTGTAACGTAATAACTATTAACTTTTATAGAATTATGAAGAAAATTACATCAACCCTGATTTTTCTAGTCATAGCACTAATGAGCTTTAATATTTCATTTTCACAAGATAATATCAATAAATTAGACGAAAACGGAAAGAGGCATGGTGTATGGAAAAAAAACTATGCTAATAAAAGAATAAGATATCAAGGTACTTTTAACCATGGTAAAGAAACAGGTGTTTTTAAATATTATTCAGCAGCTCAATCTGAATTTCCTATTGTAGTGAAAAAATTTGATGTTAATGGTGTGTCACAAGTAGAATTGTATGATAACAAAGGTGTTTTGCTAAGTAGAGGTAAAATGAATGGTAAAAAGAGGATTGGTAAATGGGAGTTTTTTCACGAAGATGGAAAAACAATGATGTCAGTTGAAAACTACAAATCAGGTCAGTTAGATGGCGATTATAAAACTTTTTATAAATCAGGAAAACCTACAGAAGTAGCTTATTATAAAAATGGTAAATTAGATAGTGTTTATAGAAAATACTCAATTAAAGGCCATTTGTATCAACATTTTCATTATAAAGATGGTAAATTGAATGGTAAAGTTGTCTATTATAATAGAAAAACAGGTGAATTGACAACTAAAGGTGAATTTAAAAATGACAAAAAGGTGGGGACTTGGGAGAATTATGTAGATGGAGAATTGATAAGTACTGAACAACCAAATAAGCAGAAAAAGAAAAGACCTTTTAAAAAGAAAGTAAAGAAGAAGTAACCAGTTATAAAAATTTTCAATAAAAGTCATAGGTTATTCTATGGCTTTTTTTTGTTTACAATTATATTCACTTTGCATATCTTTGCAAAAGAATAATGGTAAAAATGAAAAGAGTAATTGTAGGTCTTTCTGGAGGTGTTGATTCAAGTGTTGCGGCTTATTTATTAAAAGAGCAAGGTTATGAGGTTATTGGTCTGTTTATGAAAAATTGGCATGATGATTCTGTTACTATATCTAATGAATGTCCATGGTTAGAAGATAGTAATGATGCAATGTTGGTGGCTGAAAAATTAGGCATTCCGTTTCAAGTGGTTGATTTAAGCGAAGAATATAAAGAGCGGATTGTTGATTATATGTTCCGTGAATATGAATTGGGTAGAACTCCAAATCCTGATGTATTATGTAACCGTGAAATTAAATTTGACGTTTTCCTGAAAATTGCCATTGATTTGGGTGCAGATTTTGTGGCAACTGGTCATTATTGTCGAAAAGGAACCATTCAAAAAGAAGGCAAAGAAATTTATCAATTATTGGCAGGAATAGATATAAATAAAGATCAGTCATATTTTTTATGTCAGTTATCGCAAGAACAATTGTCAACAACATTATTCCCTATTGGTGAATTGACCAAGCCAGAAGTACGTAAAATAGCAGCGGAATTAGACTTAGTAACTGCAGATAAAAAAGACTCACAAGGTTTGTGCTTTATTGGTAAAGTACGCTTACCAGACTTTTTACAACAAAAATTACAACCAAAAGAGGGTGATATCATTCAAATACCAAATGATTCTGAGGTTTATAATAGAGAAGTGTTAAAATTCAAGAATAAAAAAGAAGAATTAGAATTTAAAGCTACAAAGTTTGTTTACAACCCAGCAAATGGGAAAGTAGTCGGTAAACATCAAGGAGCTCATTATTTTACAAAAGGCCAACGTAAAGGGTTGGCGGTTGGTGGTACTGTAGAACCCCTTTTTGTCATTGAGACAGATGTGAACGAAAATATAATTTATGTTGGTGAAGGGAAGAATCATATAGGTTTATATAGAAATACATTATTGGTAAAGAATGAAGAAATTCACTGGGTTCGTGAAGATTTACGCTTGAATGATGGAGAATCAATCCCTGTAAAAGCAAGAATTAGATATAGACAAGCTTTAGAAAATGCAATAATTCATAAGGTAAAAGAAGGCTTATATGTTGAATTTGTAACTATGCAATCTGCTATTACAGAAGGACAATTTGTGGCTTGGTATCAAGAAGGTGAATTGTTAGGCTCTGGGGTGATTTC
>JAJRPL010000322.1 GCA_024280815.1 Bacteroidota bacterium | reverse complement strand
TTCATTTTGGTCTTTCTGACGATAGACTACATATTGATTTTGCAATCCGTCATTTTTATAAAAATAAGTATAATCACCTTCTATAAATGGAGCAGAATATTTTTCGTAATTCCATAATTTTTCTAATCTATTTTTAAGCTGATTTCGATAAGGAATTTGATTTAAATAACCAAAAGTAACCTTGTTTTGAGCTTTTACCCATGCAGCAGTTTCATCAGACCTGTCATCTTCTAACCATCTATATGAGTCTTTAACTTCGGTGCCAAAATAGTTGGTAACGGTATCTACTTTTTTAGTTGTAGGGTATTGTATTGTCATAGGTTGTTTAGGGATTTCGGGTGTTTTAGGAGTCTTTGTAGTTTGCGTTGTGGTTTTACAAGAGTTTGCGAATAATGTAATTAAAATAATAAAGAATAATTTTTTCATATTGATGAGGTTTAGAGACAAACAAATGTAATAAAAAAAGGCATATCGAAATGATATGCCTGTTGATAGCTGTTTAATTGTAATTATTTAAGTATAGTTTGGTATTTACTCCAATGTGTAAATAATAAGACTGCATTTAAAATTGCTATTATCGCTGCAAAGAATACACCTTTTGGGTCTAAAGCTAAGTGAAAAGCTACAATATTAATAGAAATTGGGACTAACATCAATAATGCTAGCGGTACAGCTTTATTCAGCACCAAAAGCAAACCAATAATAATGTAAAATACACCCAGAATGGGCCAGATATAGCCACTATCAATTAATGCACCCATAAAGATTCCTGCTTTTTCAGATAATTCAGGTTTGGGCATAAAGCCTGCAAATTTATTAGCACCAAAAATAAGCATGGCAACACCTAATAGGTAACGTAATACTGTTGAAATTGTTGAATTCATAATTAGTAAGATTTATGGTTAATATTGATTACTTTGACGTACAAGTTGCGAAAACCTAACAAGTGTAACTTTTGTTGCTGACATATTAATAAGAATTGTGTCAATTTGTCGGCTTAAAATAACGGAATGGTTATTGCGTTTATGAGAATATAAAATAATAAAAAATGACAGAATTACTGACTAAAGAAACTTTTTTAGAAAAAGTTTTTAATTATGAAAAAAATAAAGAGTGGACTTTTGAAGGTGATATACCTTGCATTATAGATTTTTATGCAGATTGGTGTGGGCCTTGTAAAGCAATTGCTCCAGTATTAGAACAATTAAGTGAAGAATACAAAGGGAAAATAAATATTTATAAGATTGATACAGAAAAAGAGCAAGAATTGGCAGCAGCTTTTGCAATCAGAAGTATCCCGTCAATGTTATTTTGTCCGACAGAAGGGCAGCCTCAAATGGCACAAGGTGCTTTGCCAAAACAACAATTAGAAGACGTAATAAAAGACGTTTTAAAAGTAACAAAGTAAATTCCACCCATGAATCCTTCCCTTTGGGAAGGATTCATGATGGGATGTTTACCAACTTATTTTTCACCAAATATTCAGCAATTTGAATGGCATTGGTAGCTGCACCTTTACGTAGATTGTCAGAAACTATCCACATATTCAAGGTGTTTCGTTGCGATAAATCTCTACGGATTCTACCCACAAAAACATCATCTTTACCATGTGCATAAATGGGCATTGGGTACGTGTTGGTATCGGTATTGTCTTGTACGGTAACACCAGCAGATTCACTCAATAATTTTCGAATTGCCCCAACTTCAAATTCTTTTTCAAATTCAATATTGATACATTCACTATGACCACCAACTACAGGTATTCTAACCGCAGTTGCAGTGACACCAATAGTTCTGTCGTCTAATATTTTTTGAGTTTCTCTAACCAATTTCATTTCTTCTTTGGTGTAGCCATTTTCTTCAAAAACGTCGCAATGAGGTATTGCGTTTTTATGGATAGGGTAAGGATAAGCCATTTCTCCTTTTTCACCATTGTATTCATTCTCTAACTGTTGAACAGCTTTTACACCTGTACCTGTAATGGATTGATAGGTAGAAATTACCAATCTTTTAATTTGATATTTTTTATGTAATGGAGCCAATGCAACCACCATTTGTATAGTAGAACAGTTTGGGTTTGCAATAATTTTATCGGCTGCAGTCAGTGTATTTGCATTAATTTCTGGTACAATCAATTTCTTGCTAGCATCCATCCGCCAAGCAGAAGAATTGTCAATTACTATAGTACCAACTTCTGCAAATTTGGGTGCCCAAGCCAAAGAAGTGTCTCCACCAGCAGAAAACAAAGCAATATTAGGTTGCATATCAACCGCAGTTTGCAATCCAACTACGGTATATTCTTTTCGGTTAAAAAACACCTTTTTACCAACCGATCTTTCAGAAGCTACAGGTATTAGTTCCGTTACCGGAAAATTTCGTTCTTCTAAAGATTTTAACATTACATTTCCTACCATTCCGGTAGCACCTACAACTGCAATTCTCATTTTTAGTATTTTAGTATTTGATTGCAAAGGTTAAAAAAAAGTTGAATTAAAAGGTCGTTTTAGGCCTAAAAATCAATAAAAGTTTAAAATTTATCAGAATTCTATAAAATGTTGATATTTTTTATAGTAGGTAATTGCAAATCACCTATTTTTGCCAAAAATAGTCAAGGGTGGGTGTTAAAAGCAAAATAGAGTTAATGGCTCCGGCAGGGAGTTTTGAGTCTTTACAGGCGGCATTAGATAATGGTGCTGATTCTGTTTATTTTGGTGTAGAACAATTGAATATGCGTGCTAGAGCATCTATAAATTTTACATTGGATGATTT
>JAJRPL010000321.1 GCA_024280815.1 Bacteroidota bacterium | reverse complement strand
AATCGATTTTTTTCTAATAAACCTAAAGTATGTTCTAATTGTGACTTGCCATGATAACTTAATTGTGTTTTATCTTGTCCCATTCTAGAACTTTTCCCGCCTGCCAATACCAATCCTTGTACGGGAGCAATTTTTTCTTGAATCAAGTTATCTACATGTTTTGAAATGGCATCAATATCATCAATTGCATAACATCTTAAATTTTTAATGGTGGGATATTTTTCTACTAAAAAATCAAAATACTTGGAATCATTATTCAATTTTACCACAAACTGGATTCGATCTAATTGTTCTAATCGCTTTTTTACGGAAGCTTCTTTTTCATTGTCTAAAATCAGAATTTGTTTTACACCTTGATAATGATTTCCGTTAATAAACAACAAATCGTATTGAGACAAGCGAATGCGTTCATTAAACTTGTTCATTTCTGATGTGATTGTTGTCGTTAAACTCTCCGAATGATGAAATGTAAAATCATCAGAATTTGGAACTTGAATTTCATCGGAATGGGAAGCATCAAAATAGGCAATTTTAGCAGTTTTTTGTAGTTTTTTGCTTATTTTTTGAACCAAATCGCTAATTATTGAGCATTTTGAGCCTAAAATGGCTATTTCGTTAGTTGCGAAATTTTCACTTTTTCGACGTTTTAATTTGGTGTGTTTTTGATGGTTTTTTTGCATGTTTTGATGTTTTACAGAAATTTACAGAGGTCAGATCTGTTCTAGTCCTTCCCTTTGTGGGAAGGGTTGGGATGGGATTTTCCGCCGGTTTTTTCTACTAGCTTTATCTCTTTAATAACCATTTTTTGAGAAATGCTTTTACACATATCATAAATGGTTAGTCCAGCTATAGAAACACCTGTCAAAGCTTCCATTTCTACACCTGTTTTACCTTCCATTGCTACAGAACATAAAATTTCAACATATTCAGTGTCTATAATATTGATGTCTATATCAACACCGTTAATTTGTAGTGGATGGCACATAGGAATCAAATCAGATGTTTTTTTAACAGCCTGAATTCCTGCAATAATGGCCGTTTGAAAAACTGGTCCTTTCTTGGTGATTAAATCATCATTTTGAAATTTTGAAATCACGTCTACTCCCAAAAACATAATGCCTTTTGCTGTGGCTTTGCGTTTGGTGATTTTTTTATCACCAACGTTTACCATTTTTGGTTGGTTTTTTTTATTGATGTGTGAGAATTTGTTCATTTAATTTTAACTTTTATTGATATGAGATTCTTCGTTCCGTTACACTCGCTCTGAATGACAAATTAACTATCGATACATTATCAACGGAAAAACTTCTCCTTTTTTAAACTCATTTCTATCATCTGGTAATTCTAAAAAAGCATCCGCATCCGCTAAATTAGCTAAATCTCCTGAACCATTGCCCGTAATTGGTGTAGCATAGAGCATTCCGTTATTGTTTTCCAATTTGACTTGTAAAAAATAAGTGAGTGCTGGTTTAAAAAAATAATCTTCAGATAAGATTGCTTTATCTGTATTTTCATAGGCAATGCCAGCTGATTTTTTAACCCAAGGGTAAAAATATTTAACGCAGCCTACAAACGTAGAAACAGGGTTCCCTGGGAAAGCAAAGACTACAGTATGAGATTTTTCACTCTGTTTTTCTCGTTCTGAATGATAGTTATTTTCATCATGTTCACTCAACCCAAAAGGCACAACGTGCCCAAACCAGAAAGGTTTTCCTGGACGTTGTTTTACACGGTGAAAGAGCTTTTTTACGCCTAATTCGTCTAATACTTCAGGTACAAAGTCGAATTTCCCTTTGCTTACTGCTCCACTAAATAATAAGACATCATAATCAGTTAAAAAATGTTCAATCTTTTGTTTTAGTAAGCGTTTATCATCAGTAATATGAGCTGTATCCGCATGAATATGTAAGTTTTCTAATAAGGTAACCAGTGTATACGAATTACTTCTTCGTATTTGATGGGCTAAAGGATTTTCAGAAACTTCTACCAACTCATCTCCAGTAGAAATAATTATTACTTTGGGTTGTTTGGCTACTTTCACAGTAGATTTTCCAACGGTTGCCAACACTCCAATTTCAGCAGGAGAAATCACTGTATTTTTTTGAATTAAAACTCCCCCTGTTTTTCTGTCTTTTCCTTGCAAGTGTACATTTTGTAAATGCTTAATTTCATCTAAGTTTACCGTTGCTTTTCCATCATTTATAGTTACCAATTCGTAGGGTATAACAGCATCTGTATTCGTAGGTAATATGGCACCTGTCATAACTTCAATACAATTCTCTTTATCTAGTAATGTTACTTGTTTGCTTCCTGCCGCTTGCATATTTTCTATAGTAAACGCTATTCGTCCAGATGTAAAAACATCGTTTACAATAGCAATACCATCCATACTCACTCGATTAAATGGCGGGAAATCTCTATCGGCTACAATGGTTTCTTTTAAAATTCTACCTGTCGTTTCAAGAAACGGAATTTCTTCAGTGCCGAAATTTTCGGTATGATTTAGTATAATTTCTGATGCTTTTTTTGATGTAATCATGTTTTGTTAAATTCTGGATTCCTGCTCCCGAAGTCTCGGGACTGGAATGACAATTTATTTTCTTACTTTAATCATTTGAATAAGTCTGAATGTGAGCCTATTCTAATTAATTTTATAATTTTGGGAGATTCTATTTGAAACCAAATGATTAAAAGGTCTGGTTTAATATGACACTCCCAATCACCAATATATTCACCTTTTAGTTTGTGAGGTTTCATTTTTACTGGGATTCCATTAACACCACTAACTTTTAGAATATGCAATAATTGTGAAGTTATTTTGTAATCGCTAAAATTACGTTTAACTTTTTTTAAATCCTTTTTAAATTTTGTGGTTGGAATTAATTGATACATTTATAATTCCTCTAAAAATTTATCTAAATCTTCGATAGGTTTTAAACCCTTACTATTATGAGCTTCATAAATGGCTTTTTTAGTTTCTTCGTTAGGAATATCACCAACTTCTTTATACAATAAATACTCAATATAATTATTAAGACTTCTCTTTTGAGCAGCAGCTTTTTCTTTTATTAATTCAAGTAAATCTTTATCAAATCTAAATGCAGTTTGAACTTTCATATGTTTGTATTTATTGTTTTTCAAAGGTCACATGCAGTTCGCTTTTTATCATTCCTTTGGGGTGGAAATCCTAACATGCTCGTTTCATGTGTTTAAATTTTTGAACAAAAATACAAAATAACACTGTGTTATACAAATGTTATAAATATTTATTGTTTACCCTCCAATAGTCGACATACTCTCAGAAACCTTTTTATTGTTTTTTCGATTGGCTTCGGCTATAAATCCGTTTTCTGGTTTTTCTTTTACAATGGATAAGAATAGTTTTTTTAATTCATCATCAGTTGCTCCATTACGGATAAAATCACGGATATTAAAAACACCTTCGTCAAACAAACAGTTTTTAAATAAGCCTGTAGCGGTAATTCGTATCCGATTGCAATTGCCACAAATGGTTCTTGTAAATGCAGGAATAATACCAAAAGAACCTTGGTAACCATCAATTTTAAAATTATGAGAAGTTGACGATTTATCGGATTGTAAGGGTGTGATTTCTGTATAGTGTGTCTTGATTAAATCTAAGATTTTGGCATAATTCCAAACTTCCTCTGTTGCACGTTGTCCCACACCATTAAAAGGCATTTCTTCAATAAACCGAACTTCTATATTTTTATGTTTGGTAAGCTCTATAAAATCAATAATTTCATCGGTATTTACACCAGATTGAACTACGGCGTTTAACTTTAACTTTAAAGAACTTTCTTCGAGTAATTCTAAGGTTTTATACACCTCATCAAAAACATCTCTTCGTGTAATTTTTGCAAAATTTTCTTTTGATAAACTATCAATACTTAAATTAATAGTTTTAATGTTGAGCTCTTCTAGTTTGGCAATATGTTTAGAAATTAAGGCTCCGTTGGTCGTGATATTAATTTCATCTAATTTATCATTAAATGATAGCATTTCTAAAAAACTGACAAAATCTTTACGTACAAAAGGTTCTCCTCCAGTTAAACGGACTTTATTTACGCCCAATTCACTCAAAACACGTGTTATACGATACATTTCTTTGTAAGTCAGCAATTCTTTTCGATCTACAATATCAATACCATGAGCTGGCATACAGTATTGACAACGTAAGTTACAACGATCTGTTACCGCTAACCGTAAATAAGTTATTTGCCTTCCGAATTTGTCTGTTAATGTATCCATCTGTATTTTTGTAATGGGAGAGCAAGTTACGAAGTTTACCTGATATATTTTAGACCTAGTAGGTTTCTAAAACCTAGTAGGTTCAATCTCCTTTTTTAATGGTTCTATCTAAAATTGTTTCGTTTAATGAGGTAGGTGTTTTTTAGTGGCATGGTATAAAAACGCACCTAATAAAGCACCCAATATTACCACTAGAATGGCAGCAACGCCTCTGCCTAACAATATAAACATAGGGCCTGGACAAGCACCAGCTAAAGCCCAACCCAATCCGAAAATTGTGCCTCCAATAATGTTTCTTTTAAACCCCTTTTTTTTAGGGTCAATAGTTATTTGTTCACCGAAGTAAGTTTTGATGATTCCTTTTTTAAAGAAATAGTTTAAAATCATCCCCAATACCACTGCAGATCCAATGATTCCATACATATGAAAGGATTGGAATTTAAACATTTCATAAATACGATACCATGAAATAACTTCTGCTTTACTCAAAATAATTCCGAAAAGGACACCTATAAATAAAAATTTTATGTTTTTCATCTTATCTTTTTTAAAAAATTAAAGGGAGTAGTACCCAAGTCATGATTAATCCTCCTATAAAAAACCCGATGACAGAAATTAGAGAAGGTATTTCTAAATTACTTAAACCTACAATGGCGTGACCTGAGGTGCATCCGCCAGCATAGCGAGAGCCAAAACCTACTAAAACACCAGCACCTATTAAGATTAAAAATCCTTTAACAGAAAAAATAGCCTTCGTACTAAAAATTTCATCAGGTAAATAGTGATCTCCAGCATTTTGAAAGCCTAAATCTGATAGATCTTGGATAGTTTGTGGGTTTAGAGCTATCACTTCATTAGGTGTTAACCATTGAAAAGCAATAAAACCGCCAATAATTGTACCTAAAATAAATACTAAATTCCATGTGTTTTTTCGCCAATCGAATTTAAAAAAATCTACCATTTTTCCTGCACCTCCAATGGCACATATAGTTTCTAAATTTGAAGATACGCCAAATTTTTTGCCAGCATAAAATAGCAAAAACATGACAAAAGTTATTAGTGGGCCAGCAACATACCAAGCCCATGGTTGTAAAAGAAAATCCATGATTATTATAGTTTAATTGGTTCTAATTTAAGGAAGAAAAACAAAGAGCTGTGTATCAAATGTTACACAACTAATAATCTAACACTTCAATTTTATTTCTAAATAATTTTATTTTACTGTCGTTTTCAAATTGTTTGAGTAGTCTTGAAATAACTACTCTAGAAGTATTTAAATCTTGGGCAATATCTTTATGTGTTGTGTTTAATATAGGGTTACGCATAATTTTCACTTT
>JAJRPL010000320.1 GCA_024280815.1 Bacteroidota bacterium | reverse complement strand
TGTAGAGAAATATTAAGATTTCAACGCCTGAACAATTTGAATAGCTTCATAAGCTTCTTTCACATCATGTACTCTTAAGATATTACTACCATTCATTAAGGCAATGGTATTTGCAGCCGTTGTAGCGTTTAGTGCTTTTTCGGGACTCGTATTTAATAAGTTGTATAACATAGACTTTCTAGAAACACCACTCAATATTGGTACATCTAAGTTTTTTAATAAGGCTAAATTATTTAGCAATTGATAATTATGTTCTAAAGTTTTACCAAAACCAAAACCTACATCAATAATAATATCATTCACTTTTAATTGTCTGAGTTGGCTAATTTTTTCTGAGAAATAAAAAATAATTTCTTTTGTTATGTCTTGATAAGTAGGGTTGTTTTGCATATCTATTGGAGTGCCTTGCATGTGCATTATTACATAAGGCACTTGTAATTTGGCAATGGTATTGAACATATTGTTGTCTAATAAACCTGCAGAAATATCATTTACTATACAAGCTCCGTTTTGTACAGCTTCAAAAGCGACTTTACTTCTAAAAGTGTCAATAGAAATTAAACTTTTAGGAAAGTTTTTATTCAACAACTTAATTACAGGAATCACTCTTCCTAATTCTTTTTTTTTAGTAATATTTTTGGCATTTGGTCTTGAAGAGTAACCTCCAACATCAATAAAAGTAGTACCATCATTTAACATTTTTTCTGTTCTTGAAAGGATGTCTTTGTCACTTTTTAAGGTATTACCATCGTAAAAAGAATCTGGTGTAATATTTAGTATCCCCATTATTTTAGGTGATGATAGATCTATAAGTTTTCCTTTACAATTGATATGCATGTTTTATTTTTTTATTTTGAACACTGAACATTTACCCGTCCGTAGCATTAACGAAGGCGGGCTGAACACTATTTACTAGCAACTGTGTTTATCACTTTTGACATTTTTGGAGCCTTGTAATTCTTCATTTTCAGCATCAATCCTTCAATAGTATTACTTACTAAAAGCATTTCTCTATTATTTTGTTTTAGAAATCCTTCTTTAACCATTACATCTAACTGTAGTAGCGTAGGGTCAAAATATCCGTTGGTATTTAAAACACCAATTGGTTTGTTTTCAATACCTAATTGTCCTAAAGTAAGAGCTTCAAAGAGTTCGTCTAATGTGCCAAACCCTCCCGCTAAGGCAATATATCCATCAACAAGTTTACTAATTTTTACTTTTCGTTTAGACATTTTTTTGGTGACTATCATTTTTGTAACAGTAGTGTGTGCTACTTCTTTATGTCTCAATAAATGAGGAATTACACCAATTACTTCTCCATTATTTTCTAGAACTGCATCAGCAATAGTTCCCATTAATCCTATTTTTCCGCCACCATAAACCAAGCCAATATTGTTCTTAGCAAAGTAGATACCTACTTCTTTTGCAGTGTCTAAATAAATAGAATTATACCCTTTACTTGATCCGCAAAAAACAGCAATACGCTTCATAGGTTTTGAATTATTTTAGTAAATCATGTAAAATTAAACAATTGATAAAGACTAATTAGTAAGTTTTTTCATAAATTCGTCGAATAGTTATTAGAAATAAAAAAGAAGTAGAAATAATTATGCAGAAGACCTCTGAACAATACAATTCAGTTATTCAACAATGCCGAGAACTTTTCATTAATAAAATGAAAGATTATGGTAGTGCATGGCGTATTTTACGATTACCCTCTTTAACAGATCAAATTTTCATCAAAGCTCAACGGATTCGTCAGTTACAACAAAATGATATCAAAAAAGTTGAAGAAGATGAAATACCTGAGTTTATTGGTATTATCAATTATTCAATAATGGCGTTAATTCAATTGGAAAAAGGGGTGGTTGAACAACCAGATTTAGCTGTAAATGAAGCAACAGATTTGTACGATAAGCATTTGCAATTGACTAAAACGTTAATGGAAAATAAAAATCATGACTACGGTGAGGCTTGGCGAGATATGCGAGTAAGTTCTTTAACCGATTTGATTTTACAAAAGTTACTACGTGTAAAACAAATTGAAGATAATAGTGGTAAAACCTTAGTCTCTGAAGGGATTGATGCCAATTATCAAGATATGATTAATTATGCTGTATTTGCATTAATTTTAATGGAAGAAGATTCAGAAAAAATTTAGAAAGATTCTATATTTTTGTTTTGAAAAGTCAAACAAATAGATAAAAAGAATGAAATTCTTAACACATATTGCCAGATTATTAGTAGCAGCAACTTTTATTTTTTCAGGATTTGTAAAATTGGTAGATCCATTAGGATCTTCTTATAAATTTCAAGATTATTTTGCTGCTGATGTATTGAATTTAGAGTTTTTGAGTCCATATGCTTTACCATTTTCTATCGCTTTAATTGTAGCTGAAATCATGTTAGGTGTGATGTTGTTAGTTGGTTTTAAATCAAAATTTACGGTTTGGAGTTTGCTATTGTTAACCCTTGTGTTTTTGTTTTTAACTTGGTATTCAGCCTATTACAATAAAGTCACAGATTGCGGATGTTTTGGTGATGCAATTACTTTAACACCTTGGGAAACCTTTTATAAGAATATTATCTTAGTTGTTTTAATCCTTTTGTTATTGCTTACAACCAAGCATATCAAGCCAGTTTTTAGTAAGAGTTTAGCAGGTAGGGTTTCATTTATAGCATTTATCATCTTTTTATTTACCGCTTACTATGTATTACAACATTTACCAATTATCGATTTTAGAGCGTATGCTATTGGTAATAGTATATCAGATGGGATGATTATTCCAGAAGGAGCAAAGCAAGATGTTTATGAAGATACTTGGATTTATAAAGTAAACGGAGTAGATAAAACATTTACAACAGAAGAAAAACCATGGGAGATTGAAGGCTCTACTTTCGTGGATAGAAAAACGGTATTACTAGAAAAAGGATACGAGCCGCCTATTCATGATTTTACTATGGAATTAGATGGTGTAGATATAAAGGAAGAATTACTCCAAAAAGAAAGATTGGTTTTAATTGTGATGCATGATTTAGAAAAAACTGACACTAAGTTATTGACTAATATTGTTACACTTTCTACAAAAGCATTGCAAGAAGGTTATGATGTTTATGCGATATCATCTTCCAAAAAAGAAGATTTTTTAAAGATAAAAGAGCAATTCAAATTAGAATTTGATGTATTGTTTTGTGATGATATAGCATTAAAAACTATGATTAGAGCAAACCCAGGTATTGTTACTCTAAATAAAGGAACCATCACTGGTAAATGGAATGCTAGAGATGCTGATAAAGTGAAATTGTAGAAGTTCAAAAGAATAAAATATTTACAATTGGCAGTAGTGTTGATTTGAGTAATTGTCCCTTTGAGAAACTTTAGAATTGTTAATTTTTAATAGTTACCCTTCTTGAGTAAAGTAAAAATTTGTAAATAATAATTATCAAAAATGAAACAATTAGTCTTGGTTTTTGTCGGAGGAGGTTTTGGTAGTATAGCAAGGTTTGTACTTTCAAAATACTTTAATAGTACAGAAAACGGAATACCTTATGGTACATTGTTAGCCAATGTTATTGGTAGTTTGCTTATTGGTGTAATATTAGGTTTAGCCATGAAGAATGATACTTTAAGCCAGAATCAAACCTTATTATTAGCTACTGGTGTTTGTGGTGGTTTTACTACCTTTTCTACTTTTGCTTATGAGAACCATGTTCTTTTAAAGTCAGGAGATTTTACTAGCTTTTTTATCTATACCATTGCAAGTTTTGCTTTAGGATTTGCTGCTGTTTTTTTAGGAATGTATTTGGTGAAAGGATAGTTTTAACGGTTGAAAAATGCGTAGTTGCGACAATTTAACACTTAACTTTCTAAGTACAAAACCAACTTGGAAAAATCATAGATTTTTCCAAAGTAGCACAGAACTAAGTAATTAAGTATAGCTGTTGTTGCAAACGTAATCACTTACTTTAAAGTTGTTAAATTACTTGTAAAATGTTAATAATTACACTTTAAAGTTGGTTGTTATAAGTTTATACTTATATTTGCAAAGAATTTAATACGTTAATATGGCGGATAAATCAATTATAAAATCTTTTTTGCAAGAACTTAAGGCGATTATAAAGTCTTTAGGCATAATCTTCTCCAATCGTCCTAAAAATAGTATTCAGAATCTTGCAGATTTAAGTATTACCGCTAAAATGCGTGAAGAAATAATTCTCAATTTAGAAGTTGAGGATTACAGCGAAGGTCCTTTTGAAGAAACTCAACAAGGAGGAACTGAAATGTGGATTTTCGGAAAGATAATTAAAGGTCAGCAGGTTTATATTAAATTGACAATTTCAAAAATGACAGGAGGAGCAGTTTGCATATCTTTTCATAAGGCAGCATATCCAATGGAATTTCCTCTTAAGAATTTAGACTAATAAAACAAACAATTATGAAAAGTCCAATCACAGGTAAGGAAATGACCTTACAAATTGAAAAAAGTATTTTGGTTTTTAGAAAAGAAGAATTTGA
>JAJRPL010000319.1 GCA_024280815.1 Bacteroidota bacterium | reverse complement strand
TTTTTTCAATCCTAAAAACAGTTTGTCGTTTGCGAAGTGATTTGAGTGATAAAATATCTTCTTTTATTGTAAATTCTTTCGGTTTTGCCATAGCCTAAAGATACAAAAATATAACGACTTTAACTATTTAAATTGGTATAACATATACTACCAAATTATAATATAGTGAAAATTACAAAAGGATAACAGATGCTATAAAACATTTGTTACCCTCTTAATAAATTTAACAATCTACCTTTCTTATAAGGTTATTATATGATTTTATTTACACAATTTTTATCATTGCTGTCATGGCATCTCTTAGTGTTTCACCTATCCTTTCTACAGGATGCTGACGAATATTTCTATTTACTGCTATTAATTCTTGATTATCTACACCATTATCTTTGTCTACTCCATAATGCTTTCCAATTACATTTACATCAATCTTAGTCATAAAATCAGCCAATAAAGGTTTACAAGCATGATCAAAAAGATAACAACCATATTCAGCTGTATCAGAAATAATTCTATTCATTTCAAATAATTTGCTACGAGCTATCGTATTTGCAATTAAAGGTGTTTAATGTAAAGATTCGTAATAAGCAGATTCTGATTTTATACCAGCTGCTGTCATGGTTTCATAAGCCAATTCTACACCAGATTTAACAAAAGCAACCATTAAGACTGCATTATCAAAATATTCTTGCTCTGGTATTTCAGCAGTTGTAGCTGGGGTTTTTTCAAAAGCCGTTTCACCTGTAGCTGCTCTCCATGATAATAAATTCTTATCATCATTCGCCCAATCTTCCATCATGGTTTTAGAAAAATGACCACCCATAATATCTTCCATATGTTTTTTAAACAACGGACGCATAATATCTTTTAATTCTTCTGATAATTCAAAAGCTTTAAGTTTTGCAGGATTCGATAAACGATCCATCATATTGGTAATTCCACCGTGCTTTAATGCTTCTGTAATGGTTTCCCATCCGTATTGGATCAATTTTGAAGCGTAACCAGCTTCTATTCCCTTTTCAACCATTTTATCAAAGGATAAAATAGAACCTGTTTGTAACAAACCACAAAGAATGGTTTGTTCTCCCATTAAATCTGATTTTACTTCGGCTACAAATGAGGAGTTTAATACCCCTGCTCTATCGCCTCCTGTTGCTGCAGCATATGCTTTCGCTTGTTCAAAACCATCACCATTAGGATTATTTTCTGGATGTACCGCAATTAACGTTGGTACACCAAATCCTCTTTTATATTCTTCTCTTACCTCAGAGCCCGGACATTTGGGGGCAACCATAATAACGGTAATGTCTTTACGAATTTCCATACCTTCTTCTACAATATTAAATCCGTGAGAGTAAGATAAGGTTGCACCTTGTTTCATCAAAGGCATAATAGCTTTAATAACTGATGTGTGTTGTTTGTCTGGAGTTAAATTTGAGACCAAATCAGCTGTAGGAATCATCTCTTCATACGTACCAACATTAAATCCGTTTTCGGTTGCATTTTTATATGATTGCCGTTGTTCTTTAATTGCTCCTTCTCGTAAAGCATATGAGATGTCTAAACCAGAATCACGCATATTCAGTCCTTGATTGAGTCCTTGTGCTCCACAGCCAACAATTACAACTTTTTTACCTTTTAATTTATTTACACCTTCGGTAAATTCCGATGAATCCATAAAGTCGCAAATCCCTAATTGTTCTAATTGGGCTTCTCTTGAAAGTGTGTTGAAATAATTTGTCATTTTAATATTTTATTTAATTATAATTCTTGTAATAATTCTGAAATTGCCATTTTTGGTCTAGTAATAGCTATCCGACCTGAGCGAACAAATTGTAGTAACCCAATAGGTTTTAACTTATCATATAGTCTATCAATATCATCTTTTAATCCTGAAGCTTCAATCACAAAATAATCTTTTGTGATTGTTACAATGTGAGCTCTTCTAAATTTTAATTTATTTTGAATTTTTTCATCATATAAATGCTCAGTTGAAATTTTAAACAATGCTGTTTCTTGATAAACAACTTCATCATCAGTATGATAAAATGCCCTAATAACTTCAATTTGTTTTTCAAGCTGGCCAATAATTTTACGTGCTTGTATTTCTGTAATAATTACTACAAAAGTAAAGCGATGTACGTTATCAATTTCTGATTTAGAAACGGTCATACTTTCAATATTGATATGACGTTTTAAAAATATAGCTGATAGGCGATTTAAAATTCCTACATTATTTTCGGTATAAACCGATACGGTATATGTTTGTTTATTTTCCATAATTAACTTAATCTAACATCTGAAACACTTGCTCCTGTGGGTATCATCGGGAACACATTCCCTTCTTGTTCTATAATAACTTCTAAAAAATAAGAGCTTTTTGACTTTACCATTTTCTGGATAGCATCAGCTAAATCTTCACGTTTTGAAACTTGATTGGCTTCAATACCATAACCCTCTGCTATTTTTACAAAATCAGGATTTTTCATTACCGTAGAGGCATATCTTTTATCAAAAAACAATTCTTGCCACTGGCGTACCATTCCTAAAAAACTATTGTTTAAAACCACTATTTTAACAGCAGCTTCTGTTTGAAGTATAGTACCTAATTCTTGAATGGTCATCTGATATCCACCATCACCAATAATTGCAATTACCTCTCTATGTGGTACTCCCATTTTTGCTCCGATTGCTGCTGGTAATGCAAACCCCATGGTACCCAAACCTCCAGAAGTCACATTACTTCTCGTTTTTATAAAATCTGCATAACGACAAGCAAACATTTGATGTTGCCCTACATCAGAAACAATTACAGCATCTCCACCAGTAACTTTATTAATTCCTGCCAACACTTCACCCATAGTCAATCCTTCTTTTGAAGGATTGAACTGATCATTAATAACTTTTTTAAGTTCAATATCGTATAATTTTCTAAACTCTTGCAACCATTTCGTATGACTTCCTTTAGTGACTAAAGATAACATTTCTTTTAATGTCTCTTTTGCATCTCCCAAAACAGCGACATCTGTTTTTACATTTTTATCAATCTC
>JAJRPL010000318.1 GCA_024280815.1 Bacteroidota bacterium | reverse complement strand
TATTGGCTTAACTGAACCTGGTGCTTCGAAATTAATTAGAGCAGCTTATAAATTGCTAAATTTACAAACTTATTTTACCGCTGGTGTAAAAGAGGTTAGAGCTTGGACCATTCATATTGGTGATACAGCACCTCAAGCTGCGGGTGTTATTCATACCGATTTTGAAAAAGGATTTATTCGTGCAGAAGTTATAAAATATGAAGATTTTATAACGCTTGGTGGTGAAAAGAAAGTAAGAGAAGCGGGTAAATTGGCCGTAGAAGGTAAAGAATATATCGTGCAAGATGGTGATCTGATGAACTTTAGGTTTAATGTGTAGACAGCTAGAAGTTTAAAGCATGATACTTAGGGTTATCAAGATGAAAATATATTTTTATTGCAGATACCTAGCATAGCTAATTAGGGGTGTTTTTGTAGAAAATATAAAAGTAAAATCAAATTATGAATAGTTTAAAAATAGTTTTAATTTTTTTAGTGATAGCTCCTTTAAGCTTATTTTCTCAAAAGGATGTGAAAAGCGGTAAAGAGCTATTTAATAATAAATGTTTTGCTTGTCATAGATTTGATAAAAAATTGGTTGGACCAGCTTTAGGAGGTGTGAGTAAAAAGCATAACGAAGCTTGGCTTCATTCATGGCTTGAAGATAGTGAGAAACTTATAGAAAGTGGAGATGAATTTGCAAATTCAATTTTTAATGAATACAATAAAGTACCTTGTCACACCTATTTAAGTAAAGAAGAAACTGAAAAAATCTTAGCTTATATTGATAATTTTCCTACAAAAAAGGCTAATTCTAGACCGTTAGAAGGAAACAAACTTAAAGGTGAAAAGTTATTTAAGAATAATTGTGCAGCTTGCCATAAATTGGATAAACGATTAATTGGCCCACCTTTAAAAGGGATTACAAATAAAAGGGAACGAGAATGGCTACATGCTTTTATTAAAGATGGTCAAGCATTGATTGACAGTGGAGATACACTAGCGGTACAAATTTTTGAAGAATATAATAGGATACCAAGAATGGCTTATCCAAGCTTTTCTGAAGACGATATAGATAATATACTCGCTTATCTTGAAGAAGATGAAGTAGAAAAGGTTATTATTGAAGATTCAGAAAACATAAAAATAAAAGGTAAAAAAATATTTAACGCTAATTGTGCAGCTTGCCATAAATTGGATAAGCGGTTGGTAGGCCCACCTTTAAAAGGAATTACAAATAAACGTGAACGAGAAGGCTACATGCTTTTATTAAAGATAGTCAAGCTTTAATTAATAAAGGAGATACCTTGGCAACACAAGTTTTTGAAGAATACAATAGAATACCAATGGTTGCTTATCCTCAACTTTCAGAAGAAGATATTGATGCTTTACTTGCTTATCTTAAAGAAGGTGAAGTAAAAGATGTGATTGATAAAAATTAATAAAGGATTTTTGACTTAAGAATGTCTTTAGATTTTAAAACTAATTTTAAACGTATATCTAAAGCCTTATTTCGAATGAATCAACTATCTGTCCAAGTTAAGAGAATAGCTATACTTTTTATAATTCTCCTTTTAGGATTGCACAATAGCAATACAGCCATAGCACAAAATGCAACTACAGTTTCAACATTTCATAATTTAAGTGTGTATTGGTCGCCAGCAGGAGGCTCTTCTGCCAAACAAGTTTTGGTTAATTATAAAGAAGAAGGTCAAGACACATGGAAAGATGCACTTTCTATGAAATATAATCCTATTGCTGGAGCAGGTACAAACCCTAAAACAGGAAAACGATATGATAAGGCAGATTATAGAGGAAGTATTGTAAACCTGACACCTAATAAAAGCTATGATATTCGTTTAACTTTAGAGGGAACAGGAACAAGTACTACACTACAAGCTTCAACGTGGAATGAAGAATTTTCTATAGGCGAAACAAAAAGCATAGAGAATTTAACTACAAGATTAAGTTATAGCTCTTTAAAAGGAGCACCAGATGCATATATTTTAATAGACGGTGCAGGAAAAATAATTGATATTCAAGATGGTTCCCCTCAATGTATTAGACTCATTGATTGTGAATATGTTATTCTAAGAGGTTTTACATTAAAAAATGCGGCACAAAGTGCCATTCGGTTATATGATTCACATCATATCGTTATAGAAGATTGTGATATGAGTAATTGGGGTGAGGAAGATATTGTAGGAACTGGCTTTGGTAAAGGGTTTCATTCTGGTATTTATGCAGGTTCAGATGATGCTTATAGCTGTGTAATTCAACGTAATAAAATTCACCATCCCAGATGGGATACCAACTCTTGGGCAGAATTATACGATCCAGCATCTGACTCAAATAACAAGTCAAATTATCATCCAGACGGACCACAAGGCATCTCTTTAAGGCAATGTAATATTGGGAATAATGTCATTAGATATAATGAGTTTTGGAGTGATCAAGATCATTATTTTAATGATATTTTAGGGTGGGGGAAAAATGCAAGTTATGCTGGGTTTCCTGGTCCAGATTCAGATATTTATGGTAATTATTTAGCCAACTGTTTTGATGATGGTATAGAATCTGAAGGAAGCAATGCAAATGTTAGAATTTGGAATAATTATATTGAGGAAGTGTTCATGGGTATAGGTAATGCAGCAACATCAATTGGTCCGCTTTATATATGGAGAAATGTAACAGGAAGAGCATTTAGCCATCAAGGTAGCGTTTATGGTGATTATGGAGCTTTTATAAAAATGGGCTATGCCAATTCTATAGATTGGATGACAGGACATATGTATATTTTTAATAATACAATTTGACAACCCAATAATCATGGTACAGGAGGTTTGGGAACTAGAGATGGTTCGAATAGATATATCTTACATTGCGAAACTAAAAATAATATTTTTCATGTTAGAAATGAAACGAAAAATTCAATATCTATCCGTGCTTCAGGTAATATTGATAACAATTTTGATTATGATTTAACAAATCATCCTTTTCCAAACGGAGATGAAGAACATGGTATTAATGGAATACCTACATACGTTAATGGAGCCCCAAGTTTTAGTTTTACTACAAAAGCAGGTAATTTTAAATTAGCATCAAATAGTTTAGGTTTTGATAAAGGTGTTGTCATTCCAAATTTTTCTGATTATTTTGAAGGTTCAGCACCAGATATGGGTGCACATGAACATGGTACAGAGGCAATAGTTTATGGTGTGCAGGCAAATTTTGTTCCTTTTGATAATACATTAACAGAATCGTCTATTGATGGTGTAAATGTCTATCCTATACCAACTAATAAGTTGTTGTATATTACAAATTTAAAAGGAGAAGAACTTGAACTTTCTATCTATGATACTAGAGGAAGAATTGTATATGAGGATACAATTAAAGAGCAACAGAACAGCCTAAATCTGGAGAAATTGATAAGAGGTTTTTACTACCTAAAAATATATAGTCCTTTACAAAAAAGCACTAAAAATGTCAAGCTTATCTTAAACTAAAATATTCTTTGCGAGTACTAAGTATAAAACACTATTTTTGAAATGGTAAATTTAGAGTTTATACGTACTAAGGTTATAAAACATGAAGATTTTATCAGCTTTGGTTATGAAGCTAGAGTTCGTGAAATAGATAAACTTGCTGTTGAAGGAAAAGAGCATACTCTACAAGACGGTAACATGATGAGTTTTAGGTTTACTAAGTAAAAAATAACAGGAAATAAATTTGTATTACTTCAGATTATCTTTAGATTCTATGGGTATCTTAGACGAACGAACTAATGAACCTAAACTTATGATAGCCAACACTCACAAAATTTCTATTTCTATTCTATTTTTTATTTCTTTTTTTAAACTTTAATTTTTCACAAACTATCACATTAAACGAATTAAAAGCATTCCCAACTGCTGAAGGATCGGGTAAATACGTTACAGGAGGCCGTGGTGGAAGCGTAAGGATTGTAACAACTCACAACCTTTTTGGGCCTGGAAGTTTTTACGAAGCAATGAATAACAAAGAGTTAAACGAAAAGATAACGATCATATTTAAAGTCGGTGGAGTCTTTATGATTGATGATGAAGCATGGGTTCAACATTTACATAATGTTACCATTGCTGGTCAAACAGCTCATTCCGTGGGAGGCTTGAATTTAAGAGTTAAAGAACAAACAGCTCAATCTGACAACTCGCATCAACGTTGGTTTCCGATATGGGACGTATCAAATGTTTCCATTAGGTATCTAAGTGCGAAAGGTGGTTTTAAACAATGGACAGATGGGCAAGGTGAATCAAATAATAAAGCAAGAGCTTTTGCTATTGTTGGTTTTCATAATTTAATTATTGATCATTTTTCAGGAGGTTATGGGAGTTATTCTTTAGGGATTAGTGACCCTAATTCATCAGGAAGATTAGGTAATTTAACAGTACAAAAATCATTATTTATTGAAGGTGTTTCTGGTCATAATGTAGGTAATGCTTCTATTAATAGTGCTGCTGATTTTAGTTCAATAGCATCTTTTGATACTAATTCAGACCCGCAAACTTGGTGGGGAAATGCTTGGTTAGGTGTAGGGCATCGACAAAATGGAAATGTTAATGGTGGAAAATCTAATGTAGTACATCATACTAAAAATCTTATTGATGGTTTTGATACAAGAACTACTTCAATATTTTCAAGTGGAAAAACAATTATAGAAGATCAAATAATTAATCCTGGTGTATGGACAGAAAAGAAAGACCTAATAAGGTTAGTGTATGATAGAAACGATGAAGATGGTTTACCCTTAAGCTATCATGCATTTCAACAAGTGTATTTAAATAATATTGAGTACGATGGTAGTATTCCATCCGATCATTGGGAACTTGTTTCCATTAATGGAGATGTCCCCTCAAATTATAATAGTGAGCCCATAGGAGGCTATAAAAACGGAGAGCAACCTCCTAAAGATTATCAATTAATAACGAGACCTGACAATCTTGTAGAGGTTCCATCTATTTCTATTAACGATGTAAAGGATTTTGTATTAAAAAATTCTGGTGCTGGAATTAGATTTAATACAGACGGAACACCTTATAATATAATTTGGGAAGATGTACAGCGTATCAACCTTGCAAGAGGTACTGCTTCAAATACAGGAATCCCATCAAATGTAAACTTACCATCTATTCCAAGATCTTTAACTTATGGTGAAAAAGGAGAAGATGATATTAATACCTTAGGTTCTATTTCTAGATTGAAATATCCTACACTTTCAAATCAATCTCGGTCAATGAACACTTTCGAAATGACTCACGGATTCCCTCAAGAATGGGCAAGTTTACATAGTTTAGGAACAGGTTCTAATGTGCACAATGAAACTAAGGTCAATTGGACAGGTCTAAACGGTATCTATACAGTAATTAACAATGCAGGATACACAAACTTAGAAATTTATTTGGCTGAGTTGGCCGGAGATTTTTATATGCTATCCAGTTCCGGAACTTTACCTGTAGAAGACGTAGTGCTAGAAGGTTTGTCTATTTATCCGATACCAACAAAAGACAAACAATTGTACATTACCAATGTAAAAGAAGAAGCGTTACAACTTACAATTTATGATACTACAGGAAGATTAGTTTATAAAGAAAAATTAATGAAATCAACCAATACAGTAGATTTAAATAATTTAGCTAAAGGAGTTTATTTTTTAAAAATAGTTAGTGGTTCTACTACTTTAATTAAAAATGTGAAATTTATCTTAAACTAAAATATTCTTTGCGAGTACTAAGTATAAAACACTATTTTTGCATTTGTAAAAATAATATATGAAGTTTGAACTCAAAGGAAAGGATCAAAACAGCAAAGCCAGAGCAGGTACAATTACTACTGATCATGGTCAAATTGAAACTCCTATTTTTATGCCTGTGGGCACCGTGGCATCCGTTAAGGGAGTGCATCAACATGAGTTGAAAGATGATATCAATGCAGATGTTATTTTAGGAAATACCTACCATTTATATTTACGACCTAAAATTGAAATTTTAGAAAAAGCTGGCGGTTTACATAAATTTATGAATTGGGACAGGCCAATTCTTACCGATTCAGGCGGTTATCAAGTATACTCTCTTTCAGGAACGAATAGTATTAAAGAAGAAGGTGTGAAATTCAAATCGCATATTGATGGTTCTACGCACTTCTTTTCTCCAGAATTTTCTATGGATATTCAACGAAGTATAGGTGCAGATATCATCATGGCTTTTGACGAATGTACACCTTATCCTTGTGAGTATAATTATGCAAAGCGTTCTATGCATATGACACATCGTTGGTTGAAAAGATGTATC
>JAJRPL010000317.1 GCA_024280815.1 Bacteroidota bacterium | reverse complement strand
CGTAAAAATAGATGCAGGAGATGCTATGAAAGATTATAAAGGAACGGTAAGTTGGATTGCTTCTGAAGCAGAATTTACTCCAAAAATTATCCAAACCAAAGAAGAGCGTGTTAACCTCGTTTATGCAGTAAAAATAAATGTGAAAAACGATGGGAGTTTAAAAATAGGAATGCCCGCAGAGATGTGGATTGTAAATGAGTAGTTTAATAAAATAGTTTAATCTTAATACCAAAAAAATGCATGTAAAAGTAATTTTATTAGCTAGTGTTATGACAGTTTTAATAAGCTGTAATGAAACAAAAAAAGAAAAAACAGAAACGGATTATATAGCTCAAAATAAGTCTATTCCTGATACTATGCAAGAAAATGAGGGTTACACTTTACTAAAAAACAATTGTTATGTTTGCCATAGCCCGAACACAAAATCACACGATGAAATTATAGCTCCTCCTTTTGTCGCCGTAAAAAGACGGTATAACAGACAGTATAATAACAAAGAAGAATTTGTAAACGCTGTGGTAAATTGGGTGCAAAATCCAAACGAAGAAAAGGCTTTGATGCGAGGTGCTGTACGTAAATTTAAAGTAATGCCAAAATTGCCTTTAGAAACTGAAAATTTACAAAAAATTGCTAGCTATATTTACGATACTAACGTAGAAGAACCTGAATGGTTTGGTGAACATGTAAAAGAAATGCATGGAGATGGAATGAGAATGGGTAAAGGTAAAGGTAAAGGTAGAAAAAACAACTAAAACGATATACTTATGAAACATCTTATTAAAATAACCTCAATTATTGCAATCTTATTAGTTACAACTTCTTGTAAAGACAAGGTTGAAAACAAGAAAACAAGTCCAAAAGTAGAAGAAAATAAAGCAATTAAAACAACAGAAGAGCACCATCATGAAACTGGTGCTGTACAATTAAATGATGGAAAAAAATGGAAAGCTAACCTTGAAACTACAGAAGGCATCAAAAAAATGCAAAAACTCATGGCTGCTTTTTCAGAAAAGGAATCTCCTGAAGCATACATTTCTTTAAAAGAAAATCTTGAAACTGAATTCACTATGATCTTTGAAAAATGTACCATGAAGGGTGAATCTCATAACCAATTACACAATTACTTAAAACCAATGTTGGGTCTATTTGATGGACTATCTTCAACTGATTTAAACACTTGTAAAGAGAGCTTTCAAACCATGAACAAACATTTATCACATTACAGTGAATATTTTGAATAAGCCAACATGAATATCATTAAAAAAATAGCAGCATCTCTAGCTTTGTTAATAGGATTTATGTCTGTTTTTGCAGGGTCAAAAGTACTACTTGGTATTGATACCAAAGAATACAATGTGCTTATATGGTTAGTTTCTTACAATGTACTTTTCGGTCTAATTTCTATATATACTGGTTTTCTGATTTGGAAAGAAAAACCCATGGCTAAAAACCTATCGCTATTTATTTTAGCCATGCATCTTCTAGTTTTTATTTATTTAAAATTCATGAGTACTACTGTAGCTACAGAAAGTATTGGAGCTATGCTTTTTAGAACTAGTATTTGGCTAATCATCATCATTTTATTCTTGATACTACCTAAATTCCTAAACAAAAAATTGTGAGTATTAAAATTGAACATATCAGTAAATCATTTAAAGAGGTTTCTGCCTTAAAAGACATTTCTTTTGAAGTGAAAGAAGGTGAACTGTTTGGTTTAATTGGCCCTGATGGTGCTGGTAAAACCACTTTGTTTAGAATTCTAACTACACTTTTAATTGCAGATAAAGGTACCGCATCTGTGGCAGGTTATGATGCCGTTCAAAACTATAAAGACATTCGAAATCATGTGGGTTATATGCCTGGGCGATTCTCACTATATCAAGATTTAACGGTTGAAGAAAATTTGGAATTTTTTGCCACCATATTTGGGACAACCATTGAAGAAAACTACGATTTAATTAAAGATATTTATGTGCAAATAGAACCCTTTAAAAATCGTAGAGCTGGAAAATTATCTGGCGGTATGAAACAAAAATTAGCCTTGTCTTGTGCGTTAATTCACAAACCAAAAGTATTATTTTTAGACGAACCAACAACAGGTGTTGACCCTGTTTCGCGTAAAGAATTTTGGGAAATGCTAAAACGCTTACAACAAAAGGGAATTACCATTTTAGTTTCTACACCATATATGGATGAGGCTGCTTTATGTGATAGAATTGCACTCATTCAAGATGGAAAAATTTTAGAAATTGATACACCAGAAGCAATCATTAACCATTATCCTAAAAAAATATACGATATCAAGGCTGATAAAATGTACGAACTCATTTTATCTCTCAATGCATATGAATACAATCACAGTGTGTACCCTTTTGGAGAATTTGTGCATTACACCGATAAAAGAGATGATTTTAATCCTCAAGATTTAATTCAATTTTTAAAAACAAAAGGCTTACAACATATTACAATACAAGAAACTGAAACAACTATAGAAGATACCTTTATGGAATTGGCTAGATAATATAAGTCTCCTTCCTCCCGATACTTCGGGATGGGAAGGATTAAGGATGGGAATATGAAAAAAACAAACGTCATAAAAGCAGAAAAATTAACCAAAAAATTTGGTGACTTCACCGCGGTGAATGCCATTACTTTTGAAGTAAAGAAAGGTGAAATTTTTGGTTTTTTAGGTGCAAATGGTGCTGGTAAAACTACGGCAATGAAAATGCTCATTGGTATCTCTACACCTACCTCTGGTGATGCGGAAGTAGCAGGCTTTGACGTATATAAAAATGCAGAAGCCATTAAAAAGAATATCGGTTATATGAGTCAAAAATTTGCCTTGTATGACGATTTAACGGTAAAAGAAAACATTACCTTTTTTGGTGGAATTTATGGCTTATCAAGAACACAAATTAAAGAAAAAAGAACACAGTTAATTAATGAATTAGGTTTACAAGAAGTAACTAACGAATTAGTAGCATCATTGCCTTTAGGATGGAAACAAAAACTAGCCTTCTCTGTAGCTTTATTGCATGAACCTAAAATTATATTTTTAGATGAACCTACAGGTGGTGTTGATCCAATTACTAGGCGTCAATTTTGGGAAATGATCTATAAAACGGCTCATAACGGAACTACCGTTTTTGTTACCACACATTATATGGATGAAGCAGAATATTGCGACCGAGTTTCTATCATGGTTGATGGAAAAATTGAAGCCTTAGACACACCTAAAGAGCTCAAAAAACAATTTAAAGTTGATAGTATGAATGATGTGTTTTTAAAATTGGCGAGAGGATGAGGATGAGGTTAGAGGTTAGAGGTTAGAGGTTAGAGGTTAGAGGTTAGAGGTTAGAGGTTAGAGGTTAGAGAAAAATAACACTTTATCCGTAAAAAACATAATAATAATTAAACAAAACTCCCTTCCCAAAGGGAAGGGTTGGGGATGGGATGAAACGATTTAGATGAAACGATTTATAGGATTTATAAAAAAAGAATTTTACCATATCTTTAGAGATAGACGCTCATTGTTTATTCTCTTCGGAATGCCTATTGCTCAAATTATGCTCTTTGGTTTTGCCATAACCAATGAAATTAATAATGTTGATATTGCCATACTTGATAAATCTAAAGATGCAACTACGAAAGAAATTATCAATAAAATTTCTTCATCTAACTACTTTAGCAATCGAGAAACCATCCAAAGTGAAGCCGAT
>JAJRPL010000316.1 GCA_024280815.1 Bacteroidota bacterium | reverse complement strand
ATTGCTACTATAATTATTGATAATCTTTTAAAAATGTACATGTTATTTTATTTTATGATTTGTTATTTTTTCTACTAATTCAATATATTTTTGTTTGGCTTCAGTTTCACTTAAATTGTTTAATTGAAACATTGCATTTAGTTTAAAAGCATTTCTTAAGGGGCTTTTTCCTGAAGGAGTTGAATATAACTTACCTTTGGTTGCTAACTTATAATAAGCATAAAGCTTAAGCATGGTATCTGGAGGTAGTTTTTGAGTCATCGCTGATGCTATGTCAAAAGCTTTTTCAAATTTTTCATCTAATTTTTTCATTCATTTGATGCAATTACAGTGAATCCACCTTTTACCTTATCATTCAAAGATACATTAACTTTCATATCTAATGGAATAAATATATCAACTCTAGACCCAAATTTTATAAAACCAGAGTCAGCACCTTGTACAGCCTTGTTACCTTTTTTTGCATAATTAACTATTCTTCTAGCCATAGCTCCTGCAATTTGCCTAAAAAGAATTTTACCAACTGTACTATTTTCAACAACCACAGTTGTTCTCTCGTTTTCTTCTGAAGCTTTAGGATGCCATGCTACTAAATATTTTCCTGGATGATATTTACTAAAAACTACTTGTCCTCCAATAGGATACCTTGTGACATGCACATTTAAAGGTGACATAAATATTGAAATTTGTTTACGTTTATCCTTAAAAAATTCTTTTTCAAAAACATCTTCAATCACCACTACTTTACCATCTACGGAAGCTATAACTTGATTTATATTTTCAATGGTTGTCCTTTTAGGATTTCTAAAAAATTGTAGTATTAATATAAAAAGGATTAAAAAGACAATCATTATTAGTTTTCTTAACCATTCAATTTCAATAACAGTATCCGTTAAAAATAGAATACCGACAAACAGTATCATTGAGATTGTAATTATTTTATATCCTTCTTTATGGAACATTTAAACGAAATTTAATTTATTAGATGTAAATACACATAAGCAAAAGGAGCTGCAAAAATAATGCTGTCTAGTCGGTCTAAAAAACCACCATGACCAGGTATGAAATTACTACTGTCTTTAATACCTGCTTCTCTTTTGAATTTTGATTCTATCAAATCGCCTAATAAGCCAAAAGTAAAAACAATACCTGCAATAATTATCCAATGCATAGTATTGACTTCGGTGCAATAGAAAGAAATAAAATAGGCTCCAATTAAAGCCGCTACTAAGCCACCTAAAGCACCTTCAATAGTTTTATTTGGCGATACTTTTTCGTATAATTTAGTTCTACCAATAGTACTTCCTACAATGTAAGCAAAAGTGTCACTTATCCAAATCAATGTAAAGATACTAATAATAATTTTTGGATGATATTCATTATCTATAAACGGAATCAGTATTAATGTTGCAAAAGGTAAAGCTATATATGCCAATGCTAAAAAATAATGCCCTAGTTTGCTTGAAGTTAAGGGGATTTTAGATTTGAATAATTGATAAATTAACGGAATGAATATACTTGAGATTAATAAAATATGTAAATACTTTGAGTTTACAAATGGTAAATTGACAGCGTTTAAATAGATTAAACTTGCAACAATAATTGTCCATTTGTACCTTAGATTAATAAGGTTTTTAAATTCATATAGGCACAGCATCATTAATAGGTAAAAAACAATATAAAATGATTCTTTGCTATATAAAGTGCCTCCAATGATTATACCTACATAGACTAATCCTGACAAAGCCCGAATGAAGAGTTCTTTCATATTACATGTCTTCTAGTAAAAGTAAATACAGGTTTTTCGCATTATTATTACCAAAGCTTAAAAAATCTTCTTCAACTTTTTCAGGCATATAACTTTTTATAGAACTAATATTTGTTGGAAAGTTCTTTTGATAGGTCTCTTTAATCCCCATTAATCCCTCGCTTTTATTTTTAACAATTTGACTGGTTTTTGCAAACACAATAAAATAATCTGGTAAATGAGCTATTTTATTATTGTATAATTGTTCTGATGAGAATAAAATACTTCCTTCTTCTGAAAGTAATCGTTCGCAATAGGTGAAAAAAGGAATTGATTTTTTAATTTTACTTGTACCATTAGCACCTATAATGGTTAGAACTTTATTTAAATCATCATTAAGGCATACCACATTTTTCCAATTATTTTCATTAATGATATTTAGTAAATTTTGATTAAGTTCTTCTTGATGAGAGCAGTATAAGAATTTACCACCTTTTTTGATGAAATTCTGTACAAAATTTTCATCAAAAGACAAACACTCTAAGGTTGTTGTTAGAGTGTCTTGTGTATTGTCATCGTTTTCAATAGCCGTATTAAATAGTTTCTTAAAAAAATTCATGTTACTTAGAGGTGTTTCTCAAAAGTAAATAAATAAGAAATAATTAGGCTAATTCTGTTGAAATCTCACCCTCATTGTTCACATCTTTTTCATCTTTAGCCTTTTTATCTTCTTTTGGGGTAGATTCGTCTATATTCTTATCTTCTTTTTTTTCAACTAAAGTCTCGGTTACCAAAGGTCTTTCTCCAAAAATTTTAACTAAATCATCTCCAAAAATCACTTCTTTTTCAATTAAAAGTTCAGCCAGTTCAATCAACTCTTTTTTGTGAGTATTAAGAATTTTTTGAGCACGTTCATATTGACTTTCAATTAATTTTGAAATTTCTTGATCAATTAATATAGCAGTTTCTTCACTATACGGCTTAGAGAAGTTGTATTCAGATTGCCCAGATGAATCATAGTAAGTAATATTACCCAATTTTTCATTTAAGCCATAAATGGTAATCATGGCACGAGCTTGTTTATTTACTTTTTCTAAATCACTTAAAGCTCCTGTAGAAATTTTATTAAACATAACTTTTTCTGCAGCTCTACCGCCCATTGTAGCACACATTTCATCTAACATTTGTTCAGATTGAACAATCATTCTTTCAGCAGGTAAATACCAAGCAGCACCCAAAGATTGTCCACGAGGCACAATAGTTACTTTTACTAATGGTGCCGCATGTTCAAGCATCCAGCTTACTGTGGCATGACCAGCTTCATGATATGCAATAGTTTTCTTTTCTTTTTGAGTAATAATTTTATTTTTCTTTTCTAAACCTCCAACAATTCTATCAATTGCATCTAAAAAATCTTGATGATCAACCGCTTCTTTGTTTCTTCTTGCAGCAACTAAAGCTGCTTCATTACAAGCATTTGCAATGTCTGCACCAGAAAACCCTGGAGTTTGTTTTGATAAAAAATTTATATCAACATCATCAGCCAATTTTAAAGGTCTGATATGTACTTCAAAAATTTCTTTTCTTTCATTTTTGTCTGGTAAATCAACATAAATTTGTCTGTCAAATCTACCTGCACGCAATAAGGCTTTGTCTAATACATCAGCACGATTGGTTGCAGCTAAAACAATAACATTGGTATTTGTACCAAAACCATCCATTTCAGTTAATAATTGATTCAATGTGTTTTCACGTTCGTCATTACCACCAGTAAAACTATTTTTACCTCTAGCTCTACCAATAGCATCAATTTCATCAATAAAAATAATTGAAGGTGATTTTTGAGCTGCTTGTTTAAACAAGTCTCTTACACGCGAAGCACCAACTCCTACAAACATTTCAACAAAATCAGAACCTGAAAGTGAGAAAAAAGGAACTTTAGCTTCACCAGCAACCGCTTTTGCTAATAAGGTTTTACCTGTTCCTGGAGGGCCTACTAGTAATGCTCCTTTCGGAATTTTACCACCT
>JAJRPL010000315.1 GCA_024280815.1 Bacteroidota bacterium | reverse complement strand
CATTTGCGAAAACACACTTGAAATTCCTGAAAATTACATCAAGAAAATTGAGTGCTTTGAAGATGCTTTTAAAATTTACCTTAAACCTTCTCGACAGTATTACCGAGATGACTGGTATGTTAATTTGACTCGATTGGATTATGTTTCATAAAGCTAAGTGACAAACATACTTTGAGAGTTTTTGAAACACCCTGTAGATTTACAAGTAAATATAAACAACAACCATTAAGCATATAAAGATAAAGAGATAAAATAAATAAAAAAAGGTTTCTTATGAAATATTTTCTTCTAACACTTGGTCTCGCTTTTACATTACTCAATTTTACTGCATGCGATAAAAAAGCTGTTAGTACGCAACCTAGTGAGGTTCATTGGGATCGAGATATGTGCTCGCGTTGTGCCATGGTTGTGAGCGATAGGGACAATACAACGCAAGTCATCAACCCTCTCAATGGTAAGGTTTATATGTTTGATGATATTGGTTGTATGGTCTTATGGTTTGATGAAGGGCATATTAAATGGGCAGATAAAGCAGTTATTTGGATTACAGATGCAAATAGTGGCAAATGGATAAATGCAAGAAAAGCTTTTTATGATACTGAAAACATTACACCTATGGCGTACGGCTTTTCAGCACATAAATCAAAAGATGAAATTAAAAAAGGTCAAGAAATTATAGATTTTAATGAAGTTGTTAAAAGAGTTAGAGCAATAGGACGATAAGAGAAAGATTTCTTCTCTTATCGTTTCGAAGTTTTATTTAAAAAACATCACTTTTTTCTTCAGTTTTAAACTTTTTAACATCCATCAACTCTTCATCATGTGCTCGTATTTCATAGCCCCATTGTTTGATTTTATTGATATACGCATCAAATTTGCCTATAACGTCAGAATAAAGTTTATCTGTTCCTTTACTACTCTTAATAGCTTTTTCAATTGCACCAATTTTCATCTTTAGCTCTTTTGTCTCTGCAGATGCCGGTGATTTTTGTAATGCCACTTTTGCTTTTGCAAGTAAAGAAAGCGCCCTTTGTTGCTTGCTTTTATCTAGTTTAGCTGCAACCTGTACTAAATCTTCCGCTTCTAAAACAGGTTTAAAGTGCTTTTGTTGCTGAACATTTTTACTATTACTATTTAAAGAACTCGCTTCTACTAACAATCCCCCAAACAATATTAATGATAAAACTACTGAAATCTTAAGAATTCCTTTCATTTTTCCTCCTTTTATAAACTTAATAAATTATACCATATTAATTTAAAAATAAGTTAGGTTGATAATTAATATCACTTATAATTCATTAATGGTCTTGCATCTTCCATGATTAAATTTGGCTCAATAAAAGGGGCCAAATGAGATAAAAAGTTCAGCAGTGTCATTACCGGACTTGCATAAAAAAATTTTACTTTATGATTATAGTGCCACAATTGATCTGCATATTGATAGACTTTAAAAGAAGTATCTCCAATGCCATCGCTATTTTTATCAAAACCTCCATATCTGTCCCAATAATTATACTCCACTACATTAGAAGCCTCAAAATTTTTCCCGGCATCTTTCACAACATCATTAATATTTGAAAATATTTTATTATTTGTAATTGTATTATCTTTAATAGAAGCATGAAAGTGCAAGGCTTCTCCATTAAAAGAAATTTCATTACCAATAATATATCGTTTCATGCCTTTTTCTTTCTCTTGCCCTTGTATATAGAGAGCTTGGGCATTAAAACTTACCCTATTGTTTTTAAAAATGAAATTTGCAACATTTCCTATCATCACACCAATACCCGCAGCACCATTTGAACTTAAAATTTTATTTCCAATAACTTGCGTATTTTTGGCACCCATAAACATCATAGCAACTGAATTATATTTATAAGTATTACCAATCAATTTGTTATTATGACTCAAAGAAAGATGTGTTGCAAATCTATTGCCTATAAATTTATTGTCTTTAAAAAGGTTGTAATTAGAATAATTCAAAGTAACATCTTTTACATTTTCAATTGTATTGGCTTCAATGATATTGTGATGTGCATAATAAAGTTTTAAGGCATTCGCTCTGAGCGGTAAATCATTTTTTTTCGTTGTTATATAATTATGAGAGATAACAGAACTATTTACTCTGTCCATATCTATTCCATATAACACATGAGAAATATTACAGTAACTAATCTCACAATTTTGCACTTGTTTCATAGAAATTGCCGCATCAATTTGTTGCATTTTCATACCACTATTTACAATATATAAATGTTTCAGTATAACATGAGAACTTCTTATGACTACAACACTTCCCTTTGCATCACCTTCAAGAACGACATGTTTACCTACACCTTCAATGGTCAATGGTTTGTTTATATAAATATTACCTTTATAAATTCCCTCTTGTAATTTTAAAGTAGCATAAGGAGGAGCGGCATCTATACTTTTTTGTAGTAAATTTGAAAAAAGAAGTGTCGGTAACAGTAATAAAATTAAAAACAAGAATTGCATACTGTTATATCCATAAAAACATTAATAAAATCTATGTATTTCTTCCATTATATTAGCGAAATTCACATCATTACCTTTTTCTTTTAAAAATGCAATTAAATACTTTTCACTCGCTTCTACACCTTCACTTTTTTCAATTTCTAAAAGCTTGGCATACAAATCAGCAATAATCTCAATCACATGTTTTGAAATTGTTTTTCTCGAAGCATGATAGCCTATAATTTCACCAGTATCTGTATTTCTTCTAATTTCAAATTCGGTAAATATCCAATAATAACGCCCATCTTTTGCTAAATTTTTGACAACGGCATTAATGTTTTTCCCTTGTTTAATAGTCTCCCATAAAAGCTTAAAAACTACTTTTGGCATATCTGGATGACGGACTATACTATGTGGTTTTCCAATCAATTCTTCTCGTGAATAACCACTTATTTCCATAAAGTAATCATTTACGTAAGTAATTTTTCCTTTTTCGTCTGTCTCACTTACAATGTATCTTTTTG
>JAJRPL010000314.1 GCA_024280815.1 Bacteroidota bacterium | reverse complement strand
GATGAAAATCATCCATTTTTACAAAGAATTCAGTAACTTTATCTCTAAGCATTTGAGTGTTTTTATAAGTGTAATATATTGATATTCAATCATAAATGCAAATTAAAAACACTCTTTTTCTTATCCATTATTCACGTTAAACTAATATTAGGAAAGTTATCATCAACATTTACATCATTAATTGTAATTGTACCAAGACCAGTACTCAAACCAGCACCTTCTATAATTTGATAAGCATTTCCGTTGCTAATACTGGAGTTTAATTCTTGCTTAAACATTGTGTTGTTTCCAGATTCAGCAACAATTTCAATCCCATTGGTAGCAGGTTGACCAATTTCAAAAAAACTAATAGTTGTATTGTGAGTTGTGCCTACTAATTTTGACCAATGTGCAGAACCAGAAGGATAGTCGGTTGGGTGTGTTGTACTACTCCAATTACTTATAAATTCAATAGTGTAGACCGCATCTTGACTATAAATACTGTTTAAATAAAATAAAAATGTAGTAAGGAAAAGTAAAAATTGTAACATATTCTGACGGTTTAGAGAGTTATATTCCTAAATCAGTCGTATAAATCCCTTTTATATTACATCAAAAGATTAATAGAAAAAAATTTTTCTAGGTTCTACTTCAGAGTCGAAACTGACTTTTGGTTTGTATTCCTAAAAACTTTAAAAGCCACAAACTCACGTAATGAATAATGGTTTAAAATATTTTATTATATTAGGGGTTTTTAATTAGGATCGTGGTCAATATTAACTATAACAAGAGTAAGTAAAATTACAAAACAACACATAAGATATTGAATATTAATAGTTAAATATAAAAAATGAAATATTTACAAAAAATATTAATTTCCATAATAATAGTTTTTATAAGTTCGTGTAGTCCAAAAATTTCAACTAATATTAACAATAGTTATAGTCCTTTGGATTATAAAAAAGAGGTTATAGTTTTAGGGACAAGTCAGGAAGTTCCTAAAAACGCAGAAGTTCTTGGGCAAATAAAAATTGGAGACACGGGATTTAGCATAAATTGTGATTATGATAATGTAATTAATAAGGCTAAAATAGAAGCTAGAAAAGTAGGAGGAAATGCCATAAAGATAATAAGGCATAAAACACCAAGTCCTTTTGTAAGTACTTGTCATAGAATAACAGTTAGAATTTTAAAGATTGATAATATAACCTTCAAGGAAGAAAATGAAATTATATTAGATGTTGATTATGCCATTTTAAATATTTATAGATATGGTGGTGCAATTGTAGGTTATGACTTACACTTAGGTGATTCTGTTCTTTGCCGAGTAAGGAACAACTTTAAAACAACCTTGCACATAAAAAAAGAAGGGTTAAATACTCTTTGGGCAAAGACAGAATCTAAATATGAAGTACCTATCAATATAGAAAAAGGGAAAACGTATTATTTACGTTGTAGTTTAAAAATGGGAGTATTTGTAGGTCGCCCAAAACTTGTGTTGGTTGATAGAAAATCTGGCAAAGTTGAATTTGACTCATTTAAAGCTAAGCATCAATGAAAAAGTCACTAATTTTACTTCTAATCATGATCTTAACAGATTCATTATATGCACAAGATATGATTGTAACCCATGAAGGAGATTCAATTAACTGTAAAATTACTAAAGTAAAAAAAGATAATATATATTTTACTTTTATGTATAAGAATGAGGTTAGAAGGACTTTATTACCTTTGTCGAGCTTGAAAGTCCACCAATTTAATTTCTATTCAAAAAGCGAAATACCAAATGATAATAATGGGAGTTATAAAAGAAATTATCAACGATTTAGAGTTGCAATTAATGGTGGATATAGCTATCAATTAGCAAAGGTAGGTATAAATGTCCCAGATGGTTTTAAGAATTATTTTAAAGAATTAAAATCAGGTTATCATTTTGGTGGTGATATAATATATTACTTCACAGAATATCTCGGAGTGGGAATAAAGTATTCTGCATTTCGTACATCAAACAAAATGAATATTTCTTCTACAAATAATCAAACAGGAGAAATAATTAATGGTATAATGAGTAATGATTTAACTATTTCTTTTATTGGACCTACTTTTTCAACAAGATATCTAAACCACAACAAGAGTAATGCTTTTCATTTTAAATCATCAATTGGGTTTATGGGCTATTCAGATGATAAAAAGATTATTACTGACTATAAAATAACCGGTAGAACATTGGGAATAGCATTTGATCTAGGGTATGATATTGGATTATCTAAAAATTTATCATTAAGTGTACAGGCTTCAGCTATTATGGGAGTATTATATAAATACAATCAATATGATGGTATAAAAACATTAGAAAAAAGTAAATATGAAAGTTTAAATAGAGCAGATTTATCAATTGGTTTAGTATATTATGGTAAATAAACACTTAATATCATATAATTAACTACCAATTCTGACACTCTTTGTTCTGAATGATAAATCAATCCCTAACCTAGTTCTGAAATAGCCCTTTCAATTCTAATAATAGTTTCTTCTTGTCCAATAAGCCCCATGACATCAAATAAATGAGGGCCTTTCATTGCTCCTACCAAACTTAAACGCAAAGGTTGCATTACTTTACCAAAACTTATTTCTTTTGCGGTAATCCACTCCTTTACTATAGTTTCAATGTTTTTTGACGAAAAATCATTAATACCATTCATTATAACAATTAATTCTTGCATCAATTCTGGCGTATCTTCTTTCCATGATTTTCTTGAGGCTTTTTCATCATAAGATGTAGGTGTAATAAAGAAAAAACCTCCTAATATCAATAGATCAGACACAAAGGTTGCACGCTCTTTTATTAACGAAACTACCTTAGTGATATATGGTTTATCATTCAAATGTTTGCCATTTTTTAAAAAAGAAGTCATCAAAATAGGATTTGATTGCATAGCCAATGTATGAGTTAAAAATAAATCTGCTAACTCTTCATCACTTTTTAGTTGTAAATATTGCTGATTAAACCATGTTGCTTTATCAGGATTAAATTTTGCTCCAGCCCTACTTACATGCTCTAAGCTAAATACACTCACTAACTCTTCTAATGAATAAATTTCTTTTTCAGAGCCTTCACCTTCATTCCACCCTAACATTGCCAACATATTTACAACGGCTTCAGGAAAGTAACCATCTTCTCTATAGCCACGCGAAACATCTTCACCATTTTTCCACGCTGTCGGGAACACAGGAAACCCTAGTTTATCACCATCACGTTTACTTAATTTACCTTTGCCTTCAGGTTTTAAAATCAATGGTAAATGTGCAAATTCAGGTGTTTTCCAACCAAATGCTTTATATAATAAT
>JAJRPL010000313.1 GCA_024280815.1 Bacteroidota bacterium | reverse complement strand
TAACATTTTACTGATTACATTGGTATTTTAAAGAAATGATTGACAGAGAATACTGTTTTTTAAATGGTAAACGTAACTACGTAAGTAATTATAACTTGTGTTAATCTTTCAACTAAAAGCCACAGTTAAGATTTATCTTGATTGTGGCTTTGGTGTTTTGTAATTTACCCTTCCAAACTATCATGTAAAGCCTCCCACTCTAGCATCAAATTATCTATTCTATCTTTTTTTACTTGATAACTTGCAAAAAAATCAGGTTGAGAAGTCAATTTTTCATATGTTACAGCATCTGATAGTTTTTTATCGATTTGAGCAATGTCTTTTTCTAAATCGGCTATTTCAGTTTCAATTCTTGAGAGTTTATTTAGGTTTTGCTTTTGTTGTTTGTCTTTTTGCTTATCCTTTTTATAATTATTTTTAGAAGCACCTTTCACCTTTACTTGTTTTGTTTTTTTCTCAACTTCACGCATACTTTCTAGGTTATGCTCTTCTAAATAATAATCAATATCGCCTAAATATTCTCTAATATTTCCGTCTTTAAATTCATAAACCGTTTTAGTTAATCCTTGTAAGAAATCACGATCATGAGAAACCAAAATCAATGTACCTTCAAAATTATGTAAAGCCTGTTTTAACACATTTTTTGACGCGATATCTAAATGATTGGTTGGCTCATCCATCACCAATACATTAAAAGGTGACAATAACATTTTACATAATGCCAATCGGTTACGCTCACCTCCAGACAGCACCTTTACTTTCTTATCTACATCATCACCTCCAAACAAAAAAGAACCCAACATATCTCTCACTTTTACTCTATTACCATCTGTAGAGGCATCTTCCATAGTTTCTAAGACTGTTTTTTCTCCGTTAAGGTATTCTGCTTGATTTTGAGCAAAATATCCTATCTGCACGTTATGTCCTAATTTTAAATCACCTTCAAAAGGAATTTCACCAACTATCATTTTAGCTAGTGTCGATTTACCTTGTCCGTTTTGCCCTACAAAAGCTATTTTACTATTTCGTTCTATTAATAAATTTACATCTTTAAGTACATGTTTATCACCATAACTCTTTGAGACATTCTTTGTTTCTAACACTATTTTACCTGGCTGAATAGAAATGTTAAAACGAACTTTCATTACCGAGGTGTCTTCGGCATCAACTTCAATTCTTTCTACCTTATTTAGCTTTTTTATCAGAGATTGTGCCATAGAAGCCTTGTTTGCTTTGGCTCGAAACTTTTCAATGAGCTGCTCAGTACGCTTGATTTCTTTTTCTTGATTCTTTTGAGATTGTAATTGTTTTTCTCTTATTTCATTACGTTGTGTCAAATACTTTGAGTAATTGTATTTGTAATCGTATATCTTACCTAAAGATATTTCTATGGTACGATTGGTCACATTGTCTAAAAACATTTTATCGTGCGACACCAACATAATCGCTCCTGAATAGCCTTTTAAAAACTCTTCTAACCAAATGATAGATTCTATATCTAAATGGTTAGTAGGCTCATCTAACAACAAAATATCATTGTTTTGTAACAACAATTTAGCCAATTCAATCCGCATACGCCATCCACCAGAAAACGTATCAGTAAGTTGATTAAAATCTTCACGTTTAAAACCTAACCCTTGTAATATTTTTTCAGTTTCACCTTGATAATTATAACCACCTATCAACTCAAAACGATGTGTCAAATCACTCAAATCTACCATTAATTGATGGTAAGACTCACTTTCGTAATCCGTTCTTTCTGCCAAGGCAACATTCACCTCTTCCAATTGTTTTTCAACTTTCTTTATCTCAGTAAAAGCTTGGTACGACTCTTCTAAAACTGTTCTTCCTAGCACAAAATCAATGTCTTGTCTTAAAAAACCTATTCTGACATCTTTTTCTAAAGCCATTGTACCTTTGTCAAACTCTTGATCTTTGGCTATTATTTTTAACAAGGTAGATTTACCAGCTCCGTTTTTACCAACCAACCCGACTCTATTACCAGCATCTAACTTAAAAGTAATACCAGAAAACAAATCTTCACCAGCAAAAGAAACCGTTACATTGTGTGCGTTTAGCATTTATTTTATCTTATATGTAGCATTAACTACACTTGTTTTTTTAAAAAAATTTACATTTGCAAATCTATCACTATTATTCAATAATAAAAATGTTTAAAAAAGGATCTAAAATATACAGTATTATAAACAATAAATGCCCGAAATGTAACGAAGGTCAATTTTTTGAGGATAACAATATGTTACATTTAAAAAATTTATTAAAAATGAATACCTATTGCCCAACTTGTGGTTTTAAGTATGAAATTGAACCTGCATTTTATTATGGGGCGATGTATGTTTCTTACGGACTAACTGTTGGAGGTGCAATTGTTACTTTTATCATTCTTTGGCTTATTGGTTTAGACCTATTAACAATATTTATTGGAATTTTTATCATGTTAATTTTGTTTACACCCTTAACATTACGTATTTCTAGACTTCTATACGGAAATATATTTATTCATTATGATCCTAATTACAAGAATGAAGATGGTATTAAATTTATGAATAAAAAGAAAACCCTTACCCGTAATAGTATTTAGCGATTACGACCTCTCTAACTCGGTTTCGCTCGGCACGGGCTCGGAGAGGTGAAAAGGACAAGGCGTAGAAAAACTATTTAGCTTCAAATCGACTAATATTTATTACAGTATCTAAATTTTTATTTTCTTCTAGATAGCTATACAATTGCTTTGCTAGCTTTGGAGCTAACATCACACCCCTGGTTCCTAATCCGTTTAAAATTGCCAATTGTTTGTATTGAGCATGCCTACCTAAAATAGGACGTCTATCTTTTACCGTTGGACGGATGCCTGCTGACTGCTCAACAACCTTATAAGGTGCTGTTATTATTTTATCAAAC
>JAJRPL010000312.1 GCA_024280815.1 Bacteroidota bacterium | reverse complement strand
TGGCATATTTACGAAGTCCGCAAAGTTTTTTAAATTTTGCATTCAGTGGAAAATAAAGATAAAATTTAAAAAATTCTGCTAAGTGCCAAACCCGAAAATTATTGTATTTTTAACCAGCACTAACTTTATACCAAACGTTGTAAAACATTAGAATCAACTAATAGAAAATAATAAACTCATTGAAATTTAAAAAATCCTTATTCTATGCTTTATATTATATTGGGAATTATCGGATTAGTTATTATAATTAGTATTTATTATTATATAAAAACTTTCTTTTCCAACATCAACGATGTTAAAAAAGAAAATATAAGATTAGATAAAGAATTAGGAGAAACTGAGAGAGAATTATTTAATAAAAAAACAAATCTAAATCAAAAAATTAATGAATCCAAGAATCAGTTACGCACAAAAATTAACGAATGCAAAAATCTTGAAAAAAGAAATAATGATTTAGAAATTGGAATGGCTGTTAAAGACGATATTTTCGAATCGTTAAAAAATAAAACAAATGAATCAATTTCTAGGTTTTCAACAATCTATGCCGACCAATTATTAGTACAATATGAAATAACTGCAAGATATTTAGAAACTAAAAAGCATCCAGCAATTGTAACAGCATCAAATATTAGAATTCTTAAAAAAGAGGCTAAAATACATAAGAAACAATTCAGAGAAATGATGTATAAATATGAAGCGTTGTTACAATTGTTTCCAGAGTTGACAACTTATGTAGATGATTTTGAAACGATACAATTATTAGAAAACTTTGAGAATATTAAAGATTTACAGGATGATTTTGATAGAGTTAGCTTTTACATATCCAAGGAAGAATATAAAAAATTAGGTAAAAACGAGAGAAATCAATTAGCATTAAACCGATACTTAGATGGCCAAAAATCGAATTGGCAAATCGGTAGGGATTATGAATTGTATTGTGGACGAGAATATGAAAAAAAAGAATGGGAAGTCGAGTATATTGGAATGGAAAAGAAACTCAACGATATGGGTAGAGATCTAATTGCAAAGAAAGATAATAGAATTCACGTAATTCAATGCAAGTTCTGGGCTAAGCATAAACAAATTCACGAAAAACATATTACTCAGCTTTACGGGACAACTGTTGCTTATGGTATAGATAAAGACAAAGACTTAGAAATAGTTCCAGTATTAATGACAAATATCAAATTATCTGAAACTGCGACAAGATTTGCAGAAAAATTAGGAATTTTGGTATTAAGGATAAGTCTTAAACCTTTTCCTAGAATAAAATGTAACGTTGGAAAAGATGAAGATGGATTTGAAACAAAAATTTATCATTTACCTTTCGATCAGCAATATGATAGGACTAAGATCAAGGGCAAAGGTTGTTTTTACGCTATGACTGTTAATGAGGCATCGGATATGGGTTTCAGAAGAGCATATCGATATTATGGTGCATAATAACGTTTTACAACAACGGCTATACTTAATTGCTTAGTTCTGTGCTACTTTGGAAAAATCTCCGATTTTTCCAAGTTGGTTTTGTACTTAGAAAGTTAAGTGCTAAATTGTCGCAACTAAGCATAGCCCAACCGTTGTAAACAATGCAAAAAAAAAGATTCGAACTAATATGAAAATCACAAAACTAAAACTTTTAAACTTCAAAAAATTCGAGTTTTTAGAAATAGATTTTAAGGACAATCTGAATGTTTTAATTGGAGATAATGAATCTGGAAAAAGTTCAATTTTGTTAGCAATTGACTTGGCTCTAAGAGGTAGTAGAAACCGTATTGAAACAGAAGGATTGGATTTGCTTTTTAATTCAAAATGTATAGACGATTTCTTTCTTACTAATACTTATGAAACCTTACCAAAACTTAAAGTTGAATTATATTTCTACAATCTGGGTGAAAAAGATGAGTATTATGGCAGAAATAATACATTAGGAACTGACCAATTCGGACTTTCACTCATCTGTGAACCAAGAGATGAATTAAGCAAAGACATTTCAGAAATTTTAGCACAAGGAAAACAAAATTTTCCGTTTGAATATTATTCAATTTCCTTCCATAAATTTTCTGGTCAACCATATTTAAGTTTTAGAAAAGATTTTAAGCATTTACTTTTAGATAACACACTAATTAATAATGAATATGCTACAAATCAATACATAAAAACTTTGTATGATAGTCACGTTACTTTATCAGAGAAAAACAAGCACCTGAATGAATATCGTAAATATAAAAATGACTACAGAGAGACTATTCTAGTTGACGTAAATAAGAAAACTGGCGAGTACAAGTTTGGGATTAAAAATGACAAAAAATCTAACCTAATTACCGACTTAACAATTACAGAAGAAAATATTGATATCCAAAACAAAGGTAAAGGTCGTCAATGCTTTATAAAAACAGAATTTGCATTACAAAAGAATCAAAATGAGTTAGATTTTGTCTTATTGGAAGAACCTGAGAATCATCTCAGTCATTTAAATATGAAAAATCTAATTTCTAGAATAAATGATTCTAAGAATAAACAAATCTTCATTGCTACTCATAGCAACTTAATTAGTTCAAGATTAGATTTAAGAAATACGATTTTACTCAATAGCAACAGTTCTATTTCAATAACTCTAACCAATTTAGAAGATTCTACTGCGAGTTTTTTTATGAAAGCCCCAGACAATAATATTTTAGAGTTTATTCTTTATAAGAAAGTAATTTTAGTTGAAGGAGATGCCGAATTCATACTCTTAGAGCAATTTTTTGAGATAATAACTAGTAAAAAACCTAATGAATTAGATTGTCATATAATTTCGGTTGGTGGCACAAGTTTTAAAAGGTATTTAGAAATTTCTAAATTACTCAGTATCAAAACAGCAGTAATTAGAGATAACGATAAAGACTACCAAAAAAACTGCGTTGACCGCTATTCCAAATATATTTCACCAAATATTCAAGTGTTTTCTGAGACAGATAATTCAATTTCAACTTTTGAAATCTCAATGTTTAACACTAATTCTAAGATTTGTAATGATTTGTTTCTACCAGCAAGAAAAACTAGAACCGTTCAAGACTTTATGCTTGATGAAAAAGCCGATTGTGCATTTGAATTATTAGACAAAAAGAGTGAGGAAATCATAGTTCCCACTTACATAAAAGAGGCAATTGAATGGTTGATAAAAAATTAATATTAGCAGTTGCAGGTTCTGGAAAAACGACCAATCTAATTGACAAACTAAATTTAACTGAACGATTTTATTTAGTTACTTATACAATTACAAACGCAAGCTTAATTCGGTTAAGAATTATAAAAAGGTTTGGTTACCTACCGAACAACATTAAAGTTTTTACCTATTTTAATTTTTTATATAGCTTCTGCATAAAACCTTTTTTATTCTATAAATACAATCTCAAAGGCATATTTCTTGAAAATTCACCAGAACCTACTAATTATTTCAAAAACGAGAATATAAGAAAGTATATAAGTAAAAGTGGTTATGCTTATCATAATAGATTAGGTAAATTAATTGAACACGAGAATTTAATTGAAGATATTAAATTACGTCTGGAAAAATTCTGTGACCACTTCTATTACGATGAAGTACAGGATTTAGGAGGTCACGATTTTAATTTCATAATAGAGTTATCAAAATCCAAGGTTAATTTTATTTTTGTGGGTGATTTTTATCAGCAAACATACGTAACAAGTTTTGATAGAAATGTTAATGGTAATCTGCACAAAGATTATGACAAATATTTAAAAAGATACAAAGACTACAATATTACGATTGACTTAGAGACTTTGAGTAATAGTTGGAGATGCAGTCCAAATATTTGTAATTATATCACAGAAAATTTAGGGATACAAATTGGCTCTCACAGAGATGACCAAACTGAAATAACTCTAATAGAAAATAAAGAAGTACTCGCTGAAATACTAAAAAATGATGGAATTATAAAATTGGTTTACAGTAATGCAAGTAAAAGAGATTTTAAAGCAAAAAATTGGGGCGAATGCAAGGGAGAGGATGATTTTATTAACACTTGCATAATACTGAACAAAACGACATATGGTTTGTACAAAAAAGGGAAATTGGCTGAGTTAGCAAACAGAACTAAAAACAAATTATACGTAGCTCTTTCAAGAACAAGAGGAAACTGTTATTTAGTTGATGAGAAACTATTGGAATAAAGCACAGTTTACAACAATGTATAAAAATAATAGCGGTTTTAGTGCTTAATTCAAAGTGAGTATCTTTGTAGAAAGTTTAGTGAAAATTGAAAGGTTTGTGCCTTAAAATCCGCTACTATTCTTATACTAGACGTTACCTGCAAGCACTGACGACTAACACAAAATAATTACAAAAAGAAATTAAAATGATTGAAATTTCATTAGATTATTTACATAAAATTGCTGAACAAATAATTGTAATATGTTCATTGTTGGCGGGATTTTCCATTGCA
>JAJRPL010000311.1 GCA_024280815.1 Bacteroidota bacterium | reverse complement strand
TTTAAAGAGTTTTTTCTTTTTAAATTTTTCATTAATATTATTTAAATCGAATTCTATTTTTTCGTATTTATCATATTCATATTGTGGATACATATGAACGCCATTTCTACGTTTTTTTGCCCAAATTTTTCTAAGAATTGCTATGGCAGGATTCCCTTTCTTTTTTACTTTACCAGAATACACAACAACTTCATCTAAACCAGCACTGTCCTCAATTAAAACTATTTTAAGATTAAAATTTCTTGCTTTAAGCTGTATCGTTTTTTTCTCATACCCTATAAAAGATATCATTAGCTCTTTATACGAATTTTCTGACTCTATATAAAATTTTCCGTTTTCGTCAGAAACCGTACCTATAGTGGTTCCTTTAAATATTAAATTAGCAAAAGGTACAGGTTCATTTTGTTCATCAACTACTACTCCCCCAACTTTAACTTGAGAAAAAACAATTGAAGAAAAGAATAAAAATAAGATAATTAAGTATTTCAATTTTTTAGAGTTTACTATGTTAAGTAAAAAAACCTTTTACAAGGTTTCGTAAAAGGTTTTATATTACAATTTTAATGCCAAAATATTTTAGTTCTTGATATACATTACAGATTTTACAGCCTTAACAACATCATTTACATTTGGCAACCATTCTTCTAACAAAACTGGCGAATACGCTGCAGGTGTATCAGCCGTAGTGATACGCTGTATAGGTGCATCTAAATAATCAAAAGCTTGTTCTTGTACTTGATATGCAATTTCAGAAGCTACGCTAGCAAAAGGCCAAGCTTCTTCTAAAACTACCAATCTGTTTGTTTTTTTAACAGATTTAAGTATGGCATCATAATCTAATGGTCTTACCGTACGTAAATCTATAATTTCTACAGAAACCCCATCTTTTTCTAAAATATCAGCTGCTTTATAAGCTTCTTTTATTATTTTTCCGAAGGAGACAATCGTAACGTCAGTTCCTTCTCTTTTTATATCGGCAACACCAATTGGCAATACATATTCTCCATCAGGCACTTCACCTTTGTCTCCATACATTTGCTCTGATTCCATAAAAATTACAGGATCATCATCTCTAATAGCTGCTTTTAGCAATCCTTTTGCGTCATAGGGATTTGATGGCACTATCACCTTTAAACCTGGTGTATTAGCAAACCAATTTTCAAAAGCTTGTGAATGTGTAGCTCCTAATTGTCCTGCCGAACCTGTTGGTCCTCTAAAGACAATAGGACATGGAAACTGACCACCAGACATTTGTCTTATTTTTGCTGCATTATTTATAATCTGATCTATCCCCACCAAAGAGAAATTAAAAGTCATATACTCAACGATAGGTCTATTACCTGTCATCGTTGAACCAATAGCAATTCCTGCAAAACCTAGTTCAGCAATTGGTGTATCTATCACTCGCTTGGCACCAAATTCGTCTAACATCCCTTTTGAAGCTTTGTATGCACCATTATATTCGGCAACTTCTTCTCCCATTAAGTAGATAGATTCATCGCGACGCATTTCTTCACTCATTGCTTCACAAATAGCTTCTCTAAATTGAATTGTTCTCATTTTATATTGGTATCAATTGTTAGCTTGCAAAAATAGAAAATAAAGAGCAATAAAATAGTTCTATAGTTAAATAATTTACTATGCACGCATAGTAAATTAAAAAAAATGTTGTAACTTCGCTATCATGTTTAAAACACATCATTTTAACAGTAAAAATATTTAAAAAATGAAAATATTAGTTTGTATAAGTCATGTTCCTGACACCACTTCAAAAATTAATTTCACAGAAGGTGATTCAAAATTTGATACCAATGGCGTTCAATTTGTCATCAATCCTTACGATGAATTTGCTTTGACTAGAGCCATGTGGTTTAAAGAAAAACAAGGAGCTTCTGTAACTGTAATAAATGTAGGAAATACTACTACAGAACCTACTTTACGTAAAGCGTTGGCAATCGGTGCTGATGATGCTATACGTGTAAATACTGAAGCAACTGACGGCTATTTAGTAGCTAAACAACTTGCTGAAGTTGTTAAAAATGGTGCTTATGATATTGTTCTTGCCGGAAGAGAGTCTATAGATTATAATGGAGGAATGGTACCTGGTATGTTAGCAACCTTTTTAGGCTATAATTTTATCAATGCATGCATTGGTTTAGAAATTGATGGTTCAAACGTAACAGCTTCAAGAGAAATAGATGGAGGTAAAGAAACTTTAAGCACAAATTTACCTTTAGTTATAGGCTGTCAAAAAGGCATTGTAGAAGAAAAAGATTTACGCATCCCTAATATGAGAGGTATCATGATGGCTCGCAAAAAACCTTTGACTGTAGTTGAGTCTGTTGCAAGTGAGCCTGCTACTTTTTCAAAAAACTTTGAAAAACCTGCACCAAAAGGTGCTATAAAATTAGTTGACGCCGATAATATAGGTGAATTGGTTGATTTACTACACAACGAAGCTAAAGTGATTTAGTAGGTAGTAATAAATAATTTAGATAACGTTAAATAGATTTTGATAATAATTCAAGATAAAAAATATAATTTATGTCAATATTAGTATTTGCCGAATCATCGGAAGGAAAATTTAAAAAAAGTGCATTAGAAGTGGTTTCTTACGGAAAAGAATTAGCCTCAAAAATGCAAACAAATCTAGTAGTAATTACTGCTTTTGTTGAAGACATTAATGAATTGTCTAAACATGGAGCAGAAAAAATATTAATTGGTAACGGTGATAATCTTAAAACTGCTGATGCTTCTGTTTGGGCTGAATATATTGTAGCAGCATCAAACCAAGAAGATGCTTCTGTAGTTATCTTTGACTCTAGTGCTAACGGTTCTTATGTTGCTCCGTTAGCTGCAGCAAAACTTGAAGCTGGGTATGTTTCTAATGTAGTAGATTTACCTAGTTCTACCACTCCGTTTACAGTAAAACGAAAAGCATTTTCTAATAAAGCTTTTAATTTTACTGAAATAAAAACAGACAAAAAAGTTCTTGGGCTGGCAAAGAATTCATTTGGACTAAAAGAAAGCCCTACTGAAAGTACTGTCTCTGAATTTTCACCAGAATTGAAAGCTGGTAGAATTAAACTTGAAGCAGTTGAAAAATCATCTGGAAAAGTAACTATAGCTGATGCTGATATTGTTGTTTCGGGTGGTCGTGGATTAAAAGGCCCTGAAAACTGGGGAATGATAGAAGAATTAGCTGATGTTTTAGGAGCAGCAACTGCATGTTCTAAGCCAGTTTCTGATCTTGGTTGGAGACCACATAGTGAACACGTGGGACAAACTGGAAAACCTGTGGCCTCAAATTTATACATTGCTATTGGTATATCTGGTGCCATTCAACATTTGGCTGGTATCAACTCCTCTAAAGTAAAAGTAGTTATTAATACTGACCCTGAAGCTCCATTTTTTAAGGCTGCAGATTATGGTGTGGTTGGTGATGCTTTTGAAGTTGTACCAAAATTAATAGAAAAGTTAAAAGAATTTAAGGCTCAAAACGCATAATTTTATTAAATTGTGCCCCTGAAAGGCTGTCTAATTTATTGGATGTAAACACCCTTTAAATTAGACAGTTTTTTTTACACAACAAACTATGAGCTTAGTCCGCCTTAACATAAAAGGAATATCGTACAGTCAAACACAAAGTGGTGCCTATGCGTTGGTTTTAAAAGAAGTTGAAGGTGAAAGAACCTTACCAATAATCATTGGTGCTTTTGAAGCACAATCAATTGCCATTGCATTAGAAAAAGAGATTAAACCTCCTAGACCTTTAACACATGATTTATTTAAAAGTTTTTCTGATCGGTTTAACATTAAAGTAAAACAAGTAATTATTCATAAATTGGTTGATGGTGTATTTTATTCAAGTTTAATTTGCGAACGCGATAAAATTGAAGAAATTATTGATGCTAGAACTTCAGATGCTATTGCTTTAGCAACACGGTTCAACGCACCAATATTTACTTATGAGAATATTTTAGACAAAGCGGGTATTTTCTTGAAAATTAAAGAAGAACCAGAATTAACACAAGCAAAAATTGAAATTGAAGAGCTTGCTCTAGATATTGCAGAAGACGCTTCATATGAAGAAATTTCTTTAGAAGAATTACATACGCAATTAGATGAAGCCGTAGCAAATGAAGATTATGAATTGGCAGCAAAACTAAGAGATGAAATTGACAAACGTAAAAAATAACTCCCAATTTTCTATTTATGAAAAATCTATTTTTTTTAGTTATAATTTTATCTAGTTTTCAATTTATTAAAGCTCAAGAGGTTGAAAAAAAATGGCAACTTCAATCTGTTGAAAACATAGACGGGCAATTAACAAACACAACTAAAAAGGCTGATTTCTTAACACTTGAAAAAGGTGAATTTAGCTTTAAAAGAACTTCTGCCATTTCTACAGGTGATTATATTCATCAAAATAATTTATTGATTTTTTACTATAACTCTCCCAAAGACACCATTAGAAAATATAAAATACGTGAATTGACCGATTCAACATTTGTATTTAATGAAAAAGATGTTATCTATAATTTTACTGCGTTTAAAAAAAACAAAACTACAATTTCTCAAACAAAAAACAGCACTATCATACCAAGCCAAGGATTTTCAACAAACTCATTATGGCGTGGTGTTTTAGGAATGATTTCCTTAATATTTATAGCCTTTCTATTTAGCAATAATAAAAAAGCCATCAATTGGAAAACCGTAGGCATTGGTTTAGCCTTTCAATTAATCATAGCTATTGGAGTTTTAAAAGTGCCTTTTGTTCAAAAAGGGTTTGACTTTGTAGGTAGTGTTTTTGTAAGTGTTTTAGATTTTACCCGTGCTGGTAGTCAATTTTTATTCCAAGGATTGGTAGGTGATATGGATACATTTGGGTTCATTTTTGCTTTTCAAGTATTACCCACTATTATTTTCTTTTCAGCATTAACCTCTGTATTGTTCTATTTAGGTATTATCCAAAAAGTTGTAAAATTCATGGCAATGTTATTGTCCAAAGTTTTAGGAATTTCAGGTGCTGAAAGTTTGTCAGTTGCCGGTAATATTTTCTTGGGTCAAACAGAAGCTCCATTGTTAATCAAGGCTTATTTAGAAAAAATGAATAAGTCAGAAATGCTACTGGTTATGATAGGTGGCATGGCTACCGTTGCCGGAGCTGTTCTTGCTGCTTATATTGGTTTTTTGGGGGGTGATGACCCTGTTTTACGATTAATGTATGCCAAACATTTATTGGCTGCATCTGTAATGGCTGCACCAGGTGCAATTGTAGTTTCAAAAATATTATATCCACAAACTGAAAAGGTAAATACTGATGTGAAAGTTTCTTCAGAAAAAATAGGTGCTAATATATTAGATGCCATTGCTAATGGTACAACTGAAGGCCTACGTTTAGCAGTAAATGTAGGTGCTATGCTATTGGTATTTGTAGCATTTATTGCTATGATAAACGGAATTTTTGGGTGGATTGGGGACTTCACAAGTCTTAACGATTGGATGGCAAAAAATACATCTTACCCTCAACTGTCTTTAGAAGCAATACTAGGTACTATCTTCGCCCCGCTAATGTGGTTAATTGGAGTCGCTAAAGATGATATGATGCTCATGGGACGACTACTAGGTATTAAATTAGCTGCCAGCGAATTTGTAGGCTACATACAATTGGCCGATTTAAAAAATGTAGCCAATGCTACACATTTAAGTTATCAAAAATCTATCATAATGGCAACTTATATGTTATGCGGTTTTGCCAACTTTGCTTCTATAGGCATACAAATTGGAGGTATTGGCTCATTAGCTCCTGGTCAACGGAAAACTTTATCCGAATTCGGTATGAAAGCATTAATTGGTGGCTCAATAGCTTCATTAATGTCAGCTACCATTGCGGGGATGATTCTAGGATAAATTTTGCTATTTTCAACTCCACCTCACTTCTTTTAGTTAATAAAAACTGAAAAGTATTATACTGACTTATAATATTTTACTTAAATTTGCCAAAATAAATCAGCCCAACTGAAAATTGCTCAATATCAAATTAACAAGCTATGAAAAAGGTTTATTTTATTTATACACTCCTATTTATTCTTATATCAATAGGTGTAAATGCCACAACTTATTATGTTGCCAAAAATGGTAATGACTCAAACTCTGGAACATCTGAAAATATGGCTTGGAAAACCATTCAACATGCTGCAAATACACTTGTAGCAGGTGATGAAGTTGTTATTTTAGAAGGCACGTATGAAGAACAGGTTATTCCTAAGAATTCTGGAAGCAATGGAAAATACATTGTATATAGAGCTAAATCAGGAGATGACGTTATTATTGACGGAAGCGGTATGATTATTAATTCAGGTCGTACAGCATTGTTTTTTATTAAAAATAAAAAGTATATCAAAGTACAAGGAATTAAAGTCCAAAATTTCGGAAATAATTACGATTTACACTACGACTGGGCTGGCTTTATGATTATGGGCTCACATCACATCTATATAGAAAAATGTAAAACGTATAATACTTTTTCATCTGGAATTATTGCCCGTGCATATGAAGACCCTTTTACACCAAGTCATCATATTTATATCTACGGAAATAAAATACAAAGAGCTTGTAATGGCGGTGAACAAGAATGTATTAGTATGACTGCGGGTACTTATGAATTCGAAATTAAAGAAAATGAAGTTTTTGATGGAAGT
>JAJRPL010000310.1 GCA_024280815.1 Bacteroidota bacterium | reverse complement strand
GAATGTATAACTCACCTCAAACACCTAAGCAAATTGGTGAAAGCGGATTGATTATTCAACAGTATGATACTAAAAAGAGAACTACTTTAATTAGTGATCAAACTAGAGTTTTTAAAGGTGGATCTTGGAAAGATAGAGCTTACTGGTTAGACCCTTCACAACGTAGATATTTGCCAGAATATATGGCAGCTAATCATATCGGGTTTAGATGTGCAACTGATAAATTAGGAGCAATGTCATATAAAAGAAGACGTAAACAACCAAAAAGATAGTTTGTGTAAATTATAAATAAAATTAAAACTCAATACATTTTGTATTGAGTTTTTTTTTAGTTTTAACCTATGAATATTTCTGAACTTTATCAATACTATAAACAGTCTTATTTGGTGTCTACTGACACTAGAAAAATAACTAAAGGTTGTCTGTTTTTTGCCTTAAAAGGTGATAATTTCAATGGTAATAAGTTTGCTGAAAATGCTCTTGAAAAAGGTGCCGCTTTTGCTATTGTTGATGAGAAAGCGTACAAAACACATCAAAATATTATTCTGGTAAAAGATGTTTTGTTGACATTACAATCTTTAGCTACTTATCATAGAAATGAATTGGCAATTCCGATTGTTGGTTTAACAGGAAGCAACGGAAAAACGACAACCAAAGAATTGATAAATGTTGTGCTTTCTAAAAAGTATAAAGTTACAGCTACAGCGGGTAATTTAAATAATCATATTGGAGTTCCGTTAACCCTACTTTCTATGACACCAAAGACTGAAATTGGAATTGTTGAAATGGGAGCCAATCATTTAAAAGAAATAGATTTTTTATGCCAAATTACTCAGCCTGATTATGGGTATATTACCAATTTTGGTAAAGCTCATTTAGAAGGTTTTGGAAGTTTAGAAGGAGTTATACAAGGTAAAACGGAATTGTATAGATATTTAAAGTCTCACAATAAAACTGTTTTTGTAAATAATACGGATACAATTCAAGTACAGAAATCGGAATTGATTGATAAAATTACTTTTGGTAAAGAAAATGCAACTATAAAAGTTAATTTTATTGAAGCCAATCCTTTTGTGAAAGTTCAATTTAATGATAAGGCTGTTATTAGTCAATTAATAGGAGCTTATAATTATAATAATATTGCAGCTGCTATTGCCATAGGATGCCATTTCAACGTGTCAAAAGAAGATATAGCTTTGGCTATTGAAAATTACATTCCGACCAATAATCGTTCTCAAATTATTGAGCAAGGCACTAATAAAATTATTTTAGATGCTTATAATGCAAATCCTTCAAGTATGCAGGTAGCTTTAGAAAATTTATCAGGATTAACAGATACTTATAAAATTGCTATACTAGGAGATATGTTTGAATTGGGTGATGAATCGGAATCTGAGCATCAACAAATTGCAGATTTATTAAGCCCTCTTAAAATAGATAAAGCCTATTTAATAGGTGAAAATTTTTATAAAATAAAACTTAATCCTTCAGAAGAGAATAATAGCATCACTTTATTTAAGACTTTTGATGATTTTAAAATTCATTTTTCAAACCTCAAAATTAAAAATGCCACACTTTTAATAAAAGCTTCAAGAGGTATGGCACTTGAAAGAATTTTAGATTTGATATAGTTAATTTTCTTTAGGAGTACTAACAACTGTATCAGTAACTGTACTTTGCCAAGGTACTAATTCTGAAGTATAATAATTGACATGTAAAGCATCTAATCTATCTTTATGTTTTCCTAAACGAACTTTATATTCCTCCCAATTTCTTTGAGAAGTAGGTGTCCACCCAATTTCAGCAATCCCTATTACTCTAGGGAAAGCTAAAAATTCAAGATCCTTTATATTTTCTACAGTTTCTGTCCATAAAGGAGCTTCTACACCAATAATGTTTTCTTTTGAAATGTCTTCTATATGGTTTTCTAAACTCCAATTATAAGCGACATCAACTTCAGTAAGACCAGCCCAATCCAACCCTATTTTAGTGGTTTTGTCATATTTCATGTCTAAATATGCTTTGGTAGCTGGTGACATGAGTATTTTTGCATTCTGTTTTACAGCATTAAAAGCATTTTTATTTTCGGTACTATCTCTAGCCCAATATTGAACAATGGTATTGGGTTCTAAAGTCGCATGAGCAATTTCATCCCATCCTAAAACTTTCTTGCCGTGAGAGGAAACAATTTTCTGAACTTTATTGATAAACTTAATGTAATCTTTTATTGGAGTAGCATCAGATTCATCACCACCAATATGAATATATTCCCCAGGAGTCATTTCAGCCAATTCTCTAATCACGTCATCAATGAACTTATAAGTAATATCTTTATCAGTACAGAAAGAACTAAAACCTACTCTAGTACCTGTATAAGGTTTTGTTGCCTTGCCATTACAATTCAATTCTGGATATGATGATAAAGCTGCATTAGTATGGCCAGGCATATCAATTTCAGGAACAATTGTGATGAAACGATCTTGAGCATATTTTACAAGCTCTTTGTATTGTTCTTGGGTAAAAAAGCCGCCTTCACCACCACCAACTTCTGTACTGCCACCATGTGTGGTTAAATTTGGCCATGATTTGATTTCAATTCTCCAACCTTGATCATCAGATAAATGTAAATGCAATGTGTTTATTTTGTAAAAGGATAACAAATCAATATACCTTTTTACAGTTTCAAGCCCAAGAAAGTGACGAGCTACATCTAACATTGCTCCACGGTAACTATAAGATGGTTCGTCAGTAATAGTTCCACTAGCAATCAACCAAGTGTTATTTTGTTTTTCTTTAAGTTCTATATTGGCAGGAAGTAATTGACGTAATGTTTGTATACCATAAAATAAACCTGCAGGCTTGTTTGCTTTTAAATCAATACCATTTTCTTTAATAGTTAGTAGGTAACCTTCTTTATGTTGAATACTATCCGATAAGGATAAATAGATATGATCTGTTGAAGGCATAGAACTCATAACTTTTATAGGAAGTTTAAAGCCTGTAGCCGGTTGTAGTAACTCTGATAAATAGTTGGCAATAGGCTTTAAAGCATCACTTTGATAGTGGATTTCACTATTGCTATTTAATTCAAAAGAACTGCCTGTAGCAGTTAAAGTGACTGGTTTAGGTATAATATTTTCCTTTAAAAGGTCTTTTGGTGTGGCAGGTTTTTTTATTTTCACTTCCTTTTTACAAGAAGTTATGGTCAATAAACTAATGATAAGAAAAGTAAGAATTGAGGAGTAATGAGTTTTCATTTTAATAGTAATTTATATTTGGATACAAAATCAACAAATTAATTTATAGGAACTCTATTTTTTCGATGAATGACATTTATAAGGCTTTAAATGACATGAATATGTTATTTTTTTAAAGCTTTTGCAATTGCATTTTGTACTAATGGTTTCATAATGTCATACCCATTTTTATTAGGATGAACACCATCTCGAGTATAATCATCAATTAATCCATTTTTATCATCGACCATTGCTGAAAAATAATCTAAATAAACGATGTTGTTTTTATCAGCATATTCTTTAATAAGTTTGTTTAAAGCTGGGATTTTTTCATTAGGATGTAAACCTTTTTTCCAAGGATAATCATAAGCAGGTAAAACAGAAGATAGTACCACTTTAATGTCATTGACTGTAGCCAGTTGAACCATAGAGATAATATTATTCATTATAGCGTCAAAGCTTGTTGGTCCAGTATTTTCAGCCAAATCATTGGTACCTGCTAAGATTACAACTACTTTTGGTTTTAAATTAATAACATCAGCTCTAAATCTAAGTAGCATTTGTGGTGTGGTTTGACCACTAATACCCCTATTTATATATGGGTTTTCTTTAAAGAAAATAGAATCATAAGATGACCAAGCTTCTGTAATTGAATTTCCCATAAAAACAATACGATTTTCATTTTCAAGAGGAGCTGCCAATTTAGAATTTTCATTTTCAAACCTATTGAGGTTTGCCCAATCTTGTGCAGAAATAGTTTTAGGTTTAAATAATGAAAAGATCATAAGTATAATAAATAAGGATGTTTTATTCATTTTATAAAAATACAATTATTATTTCCGATTTCTAGAATTTGAATTTCTGCGATTTTTTTGGTTGCGATTTCTGTTTCTATTTCTATTTGAAGAATTACCAGAACGTGAGTGGTTTCTATTATTTTGACTAGAACTTTCTTCAGAGCTATCATCGTGTACATTAATAAATGGATGTTCTGCAATAACAGGAATTTTCTGATTGATTAGCTTTTGAATATCTCTTAAATAGGCTCTTTCTTCTTGGTCACAGAATGAAATAGCAACTCCGCTTGCTTTTGCACGACCCGTTCTACCTATTCTATGTACATAAGTTTCAGGTATATTTGGTATGTCGTAATTTACAACAAGAGCTAATTCATCAATATCAATACCACGAGCAGCAATATCAGTGGCCACTAAAACAGTAATGATTCCTTTTTTGAAATTTTCTAATGCTTTTTGTCTAGCTGTCTGTGATTTGTTACCATGGATAGCTGCGGCATTAATACCTTCTCTATCTAATAGTTTTACAATTTTATTTGCACCATGTTTGGTGCGAGAAAAAACCAACGTAGATTTGATGTTTTGGATTTCTAAGAGGTAAACTAGTAATTTTATTTTTGCTTTTTTACTTACAAAATAAATAGCTTGTTCCACCTTTTCGGCAGTAGCTTGTTCAGGTTTTACGGTTACTTTTTCAAAGTTACCTAATATTTCACGAGACAAACTTACAATTGAAGCAGGCATGGTTGCAGAAAAGAAAAGTGATTGTCTTTTTGAAGGTAATTTTGCAAGTACTTTTTTAATATCATGAATGAAACCCATGTCTAACATTTGATCGGCTTCATCTAATACAAAATACTCAATAGCTGATAAGCTGATAAAGCCTTGTTGCATTAAATCTAGCAATCTGCCTGGTGTGGCTACAAGAATATCAACGCCTCTACGCAAAGCTTGAGTTTGTTTTCCTTGTTTGACCCCACCAAAAATCACAGTATTTCTAATGCCTGTATGTTTTCCGTATATGGTAAAGTTATCAGCAATTTGGATGGCTAGTTCACGAGTTGGTGTTATAATTAATGCTTTGATTTTATTAGAACGCCTATCTCCATGAGATTTATTGGCTAAGTGTTGCAATATAGGAATTGCAAAAGCAGCAGTTTTACCTGTACCTGTTTGTGCACAACCCATTAAATCTTTATTCCGTAATAATATAGGAATAGATTGCTCTTGAATAGGAGTGGGGTTTGTATAGCCTTTTTCAGATAAGGCTTTTAATATCGGCTCAATAATGCCTAAATCGTTAAAAGTCATAGCGTTTTTATAAGTTGGCAAATATAGTCTATTATAATGAATTATGAGTTTGCATTGGTACGATAGAATAAGAATTAGATTCAAAAGTGTTAGAGTACTCCTTTAGGAATAATTTTCCTTGTCCAAGCTTTTACTCTTTTAATATTTTTAACTTTATCATCTGGGTTTGAATCTAGTGTGGTTCTCCAAGAATTTTCAGGTTTGAATTCTTTTTCTATACCTTTTAAAATTGATATAGCGACTTTTTTATCATTAATTATTGCTAAACATTCAGTATTTAGATTTGCACTTCGTGGATCTAAATTAAAAGTTCCAATTACAGTAATTTGTTCATCAACAACCATTGTTTTAGCGTGAAATCCAAATATTGGTCTATGCTTTAATGTATCTTGTAACTGACTCGTCATAATTTTAAAACGTTCAGCAGCATCAGGTCTAAATTCATAAATTTCAACTCCAGTCTTTAATAGTTTTTTTCGATCACGTTGATAACCACTAAAAGCTTCGAGGTTATCAGTAGAGGCAAGGCTATTGGTAAGGATTCTAACCTTCACACCGCGATTTACAGCTTCTTTAAAGAGGTTTCTACTTAATTTAGAAGTAATTAAATACGGGGTTTGTATATCAATAGATTTTCTTGCATTTTTCACTAATGTAATCAAAGCATCTGTAGTATAACCACCCCCACCTAATCCACTTGATCCATCATTTTTACCAGGCAAGTCAGAAATAAATGTTACGCTATCTGTCCAAATTAAAGCTTGAGAATTTTTTATTGCCTTAAATGTATTGGGTAAATTTTCTATTTGTGTTCTAATTTGTGGCCAAAAATTTTCAGGATTACATGCGTATTGATGTAGTTTGTTAAATCTAGTAGAATCATTATAGTTCTCAGGGAAATCTTTAGCTAAGTCTTTGACAAGAACACTTAAAGAACTTTCCCAAAAGGTTGTAAATGATTTTTCAACATTTTTTGTTGTTTTCCCTATTAGCAAAACATCTCTATCTCTGAAATTGTATTCATGGTCATAATCAAAATACTCATCTGCAATATTTCTGCCTCCAGTAATAACAATTTTACTGTCAACGATAAAAGTTTTGTTATGCATCCTTTGATTTGAACCTCTAAAATTTGTAGTATAATTTAGAGCTTTAGTAAGAATATTTTTCCCCAAATTTACACCAGTATTGTATATCTTTATCGTAATGTTTTTGTGAGAGTCTAATATTAAAACATCTTCTAATTCTGCATCAACCATAAAATCATCTACTAAAAGTCTAATTTTAACACCTCTATCAGCTGCCCTTACTAAATAATCACAGGCAATGAGCCCTACATTGTCAGTTGAGAAAATAAAGTATTGGATGTCAATTGTTTTTTCAGCATATTCAGTTAGCCATGCACGAGTTATTAAAGCACTATTACCATCTTCTAAAATATAAACTCCAGTTTTTGTTTTCATTAATTCTGAAATATCTTCCAATTCAGCAGTAAGGTTAATACTATCATCTCTATGGATTGATGAACAAAAATCTTTTTGAATATTATCTGTTTTAGTGTCCTTTTTTACACAAGAAATT
>JAJRPL010000309.1 GCA_024280815.1 Bacteroidota bacterium | reverse complement strand
GTGATCCATATTATAGTAAAACCTATGCAACAACTCATTTTAACAAGTTAGATTTTAATGCCGACATAAGACCTTTTAAAGATTTTAATATTGAATTGTCTGCAAATAAAGTGTATACCAAAAACCAATCTCAACAGTTAGATGTAATTAATAATGGATTCAACGCAGACCTTCCTATCAATGAAATAGGTAATTTTAGCATTAGTACTATTATGCTTAGAAATGCTTTTGATGGTAATGGTGATGCTACTTTTGATAAGTTTAAAGCCAACAGAGCAATCATAGCTAATCGATTGAATACTATAGCTGAAAAAGATGGTGTGATAAACCCTGACGGGTATGGTTCAAATAGCCAGCAAGTATTAATTCCAGCTTTTTTATCAGCTTATGCTGGTAATGACGCTGGCAAAGTTAAATTAAGTGCTTTTAGAAATATACCAATCCCAAATTGGCGTATCAACTACAAAGGCTTTATGAAATACAAATGGTTTAAAAAACGTTTTAGAAGTTTTATTGTAGAACACGCATACCGTTCTACATATTCTGTTATTGGTTTTAATTCTAACTTACTCTACAACAACGCAACTAAATACTCAAATAGAGATAGTAATGAAAACTATAGACCCAGTCAAATTTTTACAGGTATCAATCTTATTGAAGAGTTCTCTCCTTTAATTAAGGTTGATATGCGTATGAAAAACTCTTTTTCTGTCAGAGCAGAGCTCAAACAAGATAAAGCTTTAAATTTAAATATTAGCAACAATACCATTACAGAAATTAGAGGTAAAGAATATGTTTTAGGTTTAGGCTATCGATTTAAAGATGTTAAAATGAAAATAAAAACGGGTAATACTGTTACAACTTTTAAAGGAGATATCAATTTTAAAGGAGATATAAGTCTCCGTAACAATTCAACTACTATCAGATCTATTGACATTGTAAACAATCAAGTTACTGGTGGTCAAAAATTAGTATCTTTTAAATTTTCTGCAGATTACGCCCTGAATAAAAACCTATTAGCTTCGTTTTATTACGATCAAAATAGCTCTCGCTTCTTAATTTCAACCACTTTCCCAAGAAAATCTATCAGTGCAGGTATAAGTATCCGTTATAATATTGGAAATTAAATTTATATATTTTAAATTCGCAATTCAAATATATACTATATGAATATACCTGCAGAATTAAAATATACAAAAGACCACGAATGGATTAAAATTGACGGTGATATTGCTACCGTTGGTATTACCGATTTTGCTCAAAGTGAATTAGGTGACGTCGTCTATGTTGATGTTGATACCTTAGACGATACCATTGAACAAGATGAGGTTTTTGGCTCAGTAGAAGCCGTAAAAACTGTTTCAGATTTATTTATGCCTTTATCAGGTGAAGTAGTTGAGTTTAATGAAGGATTAGAGGATGCTCCTGAAAGTGTAAATACTGACCCTTATGAAAGTGGTTGGATGATAAAAATTAAACTTAGTGACCCTTCACAAATTGATAATCTATTAGATGCTGAAGCCTATAAAGCAATTATTGGAGCGTAATGCTCTAGCAATTGCAATTTTCATAACGCTACTTATTGCATTCTTAAGCTTAGTCTCATTGAATGGTTTTGTAAAGGTTAACATTAGTAATTCTGATAAAATCGGACATACTATAGCTTATTTTACGTTGAGTCTTAGTTGGTTTTATGTTTTTAAAGATCATAGTAAAAAAAGAAGTATAGCCTTTTTTTTACTAACTATTTACGGCATAGTTCTTGAGGTATTGCAGGGAACAATAACCACTTATAGAACAGCAGATTTCTATGATTTTATTGCAAATACAACTGGTGTATTACTAGCGGTTTTTGTTTTTTATTTGTGGTACCGCAACCAAGAGAATTGAAATAACTCTTGTTTAAGTAAAAAAATTTATTAAATTAGCAACGTAATTAACACATTTACAAAATGGAAATCAAAAAAAGCCCTAAAGCAAATTTAGAAAACTACAGTAAACTATTCTTACAACTTGGCTTAGTATTAGCCTTACTTATAAGTTATGTAGGTATAGAGCATAAAACATTTGAACGTGAAATTGATGAATTATTTAGTGCAAATACTGGTGAAGAAGAAGAAATAGACATCCCTTTAACTGAGCGTATTGAATTGGTTAAACCACCACCACCACCACCACCAGCTCCTGAAAAAATAGAGATTGTTGAAGATGAAGAAGATATAATAGAAACTCCACCAGAATCTACTGAAACTGATGAAGATACCGTAATCAAAGAACCAATCAAAGAAGTTGTTGAAGAAGAAGAGGTGATGGAAGATGTGCCATTTTCAATTATTGAAGATGCACCAGTTTATCCTGGCTGTAAAGGTAGTAAAGCTGAATTAAAAAAATGTCTGCAAAAATCTATACAAAAACATGTTGGTAGAAAATTTAACACTGATTTAGCCAATGAATTAGGTCTAGACCAAGGAAGACAAAGAGTAATTGTAATATTTAAGATTGACAAAAAAGGAAATATTGTTGATGTTAGATCAAGAGGTCCACATAAAAGGCTTGAAAAAGAAGCTGAAAAAGTGGTGAAAATGTTACCTAAAATGATTCCCGGTAAACAACGTGGAAGACCCGTTGGTGTAAAATATACATTACCTATTACTTTACAAGTAGAGTAACCATTTAAAAAACATTTACTTAAAAAAAAGACCATCAATATTGATGGTCTTTTTTTGTTTCCTAATTATATATACAACTATATGATATTTATCATTCATTTATATCTAAATAATTAAGAGCTTTGTTGTGTTATTACATACTTGCTGAATAAGCATTCTATCCTTTGTAATAATTCTAGTCAGTTTGTAATAATTTCAGTCAGATAGATTATTCAGTTAATTTAAATTTCTTAATTATGGAAACTAAAAAAAATCCAAATGCAAGGCTTGAAAATTATAGTAAATTATTTTTACAATTAGGTCTCGTACTCGCATTAACCATTGTATATTTCTCCTTAGAGCACAAAGTTTATGATCGTTCAATTGACAATCTTATCTCAACAATAGGAGAAGAAGAAATCATTGAAGATATTCCAATCACAGAACGTATAGAAATTGAAAAACCTCCCACACCTCCACCCAGTGCTCCTGAGGTTATTGAAGTAGTTGAAGATGTAGCTGAAATAGAAGAAACTATGATGAAATCTACCGAAATCGATCAAAATGATGCTGTAGAAACTGTAAAAATTGATCAAGTAGTTGAAGTAGTTGAAGAAGAATTAATCGTTGAAGATGTGCCTTTTGCTATTATTGAAGATGCTCCAATTTTCCCTGGATGTAAAGGAAATAAGTCTCAAATAAAAAAATGCTTACAAGAAAAAATAATGAAACATGTGAGTAAAAACTTTGACACTAACCTTTCTCAAGAATTAGGACTAACTGCCGGAAAAAAAAGAGTAATTGTTTTATTTAGTATTGATAGAAATGGTAAAGTAACGTGAATAATGTTTAAGCAGCCCATAAACATAATTGATTAGATTTAATAGGAGTTATATTTAAAGAAGGCTTTTTAGGGAAGAAACAATAGGCTGTTAAAGCTGCCACAATATTGACTAAAAACCCTTTCACAGATCG
>JAJRPL010000308.1 GCA_024280815.1 Bacteroidota bacterium | reverse complement strand
TTTATATGTACCTCCATGTTTTTCAGTAACATCTCTCAAAGCTCTTGACGAGGATAAATTTGAAACTGTATTTCCTGAAGTTTGCCCTAATACATAATCTGCACAAGCAACCAAGGTATATTCTTCACCAAACATTGAACCATCTTCACATACCAATGCCAATCTATCAACATCAGGATCAACCACAATACCCAAATCAGCTTTCTCTTTTATTACCAATTCAGAAATATCTATTAAATGAGCTGGTAATGGCTCTGGGTTATGAGGAAATTCACCATTAGGTTCACAGTATAATTTGATACATTCAACACCAAGTCTTTCTAATAAATCTGGAATAACAATACCTCCTGTAGAATTTACAGCATCGACAACAACTTTGAAATTTGCATTTCTAATGGCGTCAACATCTACAAAATCTAGTTTCAATACCTCATCTATATGTTTGTTCATATACCCTTTTTCTTTAGTATATGTACCTAAATCATCTACTTCAGCAAAAGTATAATTATCATTAGCTGCAGCATCTAAAATTGATTGTCCGTTCGTAGCATCTAAAAACTCTCCTTTTTCGTTTAATAGTTTTAAAGCATTCCATTGTTTTGGATTATGAGAGGCTGTTAAAATAATCCCTCCGTTTGCTTTTTCAAGAGGCACAGCCACTTCAACTGTTGGTGTGGTAGACAAACCTAGGTCTATTACATTAATCCCCATTCCGACAAGCGTATTTGCCACCAAACTACTTACCATTTTACCTGATATACGAGCATCTCTACCTATAACTACAGTTAAATTTTCAGCATTATTATTTCTTTTGATTAACCAGCTTCCATAGGCAGCTGCGAATTTTACAGTATCTACAGGGGTTAAATTATCATTAACTTGACCACCAATTGTACCTCTAATTCCTGAAATTGATTTAATTAAACTCATTCTTTTTTTTTAGCATGCAAATATATGCTATATACATGAAAATCACAATTTAAGTGTATAAAAAAAACCGCTGAAAATTCAGCGATTTTAAGATTATAAAAAAGTTTATGAATTTCTATTTTTTAGCATCCATTTTACTTTTCAATTCAGCTAATGCAGAAATATCACCTAATGTAGATTTCTCTATATTATCATCCATTTTCTTCTTAGTAGCTTTAACTACTTTTTCTTCTTGAGCTCTAAACATTGCAGTATGAGATATTACTAATCTTCTATACTCTTTATTGAATTCTAGCACTTTAAAGTCAACAGCATCTCCTTTTACTAATTTAGACCAGTCTTCTTTTTCCATATGTCTAGAAGGTACAAAAGCCTCAACTGTATCTCCTTCAAAAGAAACCAACACTCCCTTATCAGTTACCTCAGAAACTTCACCTTTATGTACAGAATCAACAGTATATTTATCTTCGTATGCATCCCAAGGATTTTCAGTAGTTTGTTTATGACCTAAATTTAATTTACGCCCTTCTACGTCTAATTCTAACACTTCAACATCAAGTTTATCGCCAACTTTAACAAAATCAGATGGATGTTTCACTTTAGTTGTCCAAGATAAATCAGAAATATAAACTAACCCATCAATACCTTCTTCAAGCTCAACAAACACACCAAAATTAGTATAGTTTCTAACCAAACCTGTATGTTTAGAACCTACTGGGTATTTAGTTGTTACGTCTGTCCAAGGATCAGGATGTAATTGCTTCATACCTAAAGACATTTTACGTTCTTCACGGTCTAAAGTTAAAATTACAGCTTCTACTTCATCACCTACTTTTACAAAATCTTGAGCTGAACGTAAATGAGTTGACCATGACATTTCTGACACGTGAATCAAACCTTCAACACCTTGATTTACTTCAATAAACGCTCCGTAATCAGCAATGATTGCCACCTTACCTTTAACTTTATCTCCAATTTTTAATTCTTCATCTAAAGACTCCCAAGGATGTTTAGTTAATTGTTTCAATCCTAATTGTATTCTAGATTTATTATCATCAAAATCAAGAATTACAACATTTAATTTTTGGTCTAACTCAACTACTTCACTTGGATGATTAATTCTACTCCATGATAAATCAGTAATATGCACCAATCCGTCAACACCACCTAAATCAACAAACACACCATAAGAAGTAATATTCTTAACTACACCTTCTAATACTTGTCCTTTTTCTAATTGACTAATAATTTCTTTTTTCTGTTCTGCAAGATCGGCTTCAATTAATGCTTTATGAGAAACAACTACGTTTTTAAATTCGTGATTTACTTTAACCACTTTAAATTCCATAGTTTTTTCTACATACTGATCATAATCTCTAATTGGCTTCACATCAATTTGAGAACCTGGTAAGAAAGCTTCAATTCCGAAAACATCTACAATCATACCTCCTTTAGTTCTGCATTTAATAAAACCAGTAACTATCTCTTGAGTTTCATGAGCTGTATTTACTCTTTCCCATGCTTTAATAACTCTTGCTTTTCTATGAGATAATACCAATTGACCTGTACTATCCTCTCTCTTATCAACCAATACTTCTACGGTATCACCTACAGCTAAGCTAGGGTTGTATCTAAATTCATTTAAAGAAATAACTCCTTCAGATTTTGAGTTGATATCAATAATAGCTTCACGCTCGGTCATTCTAGTTACCGTACCATCAATTACTTGATGCTCTTCGACAAAACCAACAATACCTTCTAAAGCTTTATCAAAAGCCTTCAATTTTTCTTCATCAACGACTTCAATTCCTTCTTCATATTTATGCCAATCAAAATTATCTGAAAACTCTTGAGTATTCTCAGCTTTAAACTCTTCTTTTACCTCAGGTTTTTCTACCTCAACAACATCTTCCATCTCTTTCTTAATTTCTTTTTTTGCTTTCTTTGGAGCTACTTTTTCATCAACAACAGCTTTCTCTTCTTTTACTTCAGCTATTTTCTTTTCTTTTTTAGGAGCTTCTTTTTCTACAACTTCTTTAACTTCTTTTTTCTTTTCAGCAGTATAAAAAGATTGTGCACCTAAATTTTCTACTAAAATGGTATAAAAGATAGCTCTATATTTATTTCTATTTGAAGAACCTATAGTTTCAATTGCTTTAGCAATAGCTTCATCTAATTTAGGAGAGTCTTCTAAGCCTAATTTTTTGATTA
>JAJRPL010000307.1 GCA_024280815.1 Bacteroidota bacterium | reverse complement strand
TGGTTTTATTGTTGAATATGATAAAAACAACCCTAATGGAATTACCATGGGTGAAGAAGAGCATAAGTTAGGTATCCGTGCTTCTTCTACACGTCAAGTCTTTTATGAAAACACAAAAGTACCCGTAGAGAATATGCTATCAACAAGAGGTAACGGATTTAAAATTGCAATGAACGCTCTAAATGTAGGTAGAATTAAATTGGCTGCAGCTTGTTTAGATGCTCAACGGAGAGTCATTACAGAATCTGTTAAATATGCCAATGAACGTAAACAATTTAAAACCCCTATCATAAAATTTGGTGCTATCAGACAAAAAATTGCAGAAATGTCTACCAATTGTTGGGTAGATGAAGCTGCAAGTTATAGAGCAGCAAAAAATATTGAAGATAGAATAGAGCTAAGAACCAATAACGGAAAAGATACACATCAAGAAGCAGAACTTAAAGGTGTTGAAGAATATGCAATTGAATGTTCTATCCTCAAAGTAGCTGTGTCTGAACATGTACAAAAATGTACTGATGAAGGTATTCAAATTTTTGGAGGTATGGGCTTCTCTGAAGAAACTCCAATAGAATCTGCTTGGCGTGATGCAAGAATAGCACGTATCTATGAAGGTACAAACGAAATTAACCGTATGATAAGTATTGGTATGCTAATTAAAAAAGCAATGAAAGGGCATGTAGATTTATTAGGGCCTGCAACTGCGGTTGCCTCTGAATTAACAAGTATACCATCTTTCGATGTTATCGATTCTTCTATTCTATTTGCTGAAGAAAAACATATCATTAAAAACTTAAAAAAGTTATTCTTAATGGTTGCAGGAGCTATCTTACAAAAATATGGAGAAAAAATTGATAAACATCAACAGTTAATGCTGGCTTGTTCAGATATTTTAATTCAAATTTACATGGCTGAATCTGCATTATTACGTGCTGAAAAATTAGCTAAAAGAAATGGTGAAGACAAGGTGAAAGAACAAATTGCTATGGCTAAATTAAATTTATTCTATGCCATAGATGTTATTGAAACGGCAGGAAAACATTCTATCATCTCTTTTGCTGAAGGCGATGAACAGCGTATGATGCTAATGGGCTTGAAAAGATACATCAAGTACAATAACATGCCAAACATTATTGAATTGAGAAATATTATTGCTGATAAAGTAACTGAAGAGAACCGTTATTGCTTCTAAAATCAGTTATTATAATAAAATTAAAAGTCATTTTCTATTTGAAAATGACTTTTTTTATGAAATATATTCTCATTTACTTAACGTGAGTTCGACATATTAACAATTGTAATTTTCTGTTAATCAGACGTTTAATAGTTAAGTGTCATTCAGTCCCGAAGATTCGGGAGTAATGAGGGACGAGTGGAGTGAAGAATCTCAATTAATTTCAATAGAGATTCCTCCTACGTCGGAATGATATAGTCTTGATAATCATACACTTATCAATTTTATGTACTTTTGGTTATGTCGAACTCACGTTACTTAATACTTTGAACTAAAAATATAAATCCATTTAAACTTCCTTACGTATAGGAGAAAATTTTTCTTTACCAATTAACAAATGCCAAAACATGATAAAATCAGAAGCTAAACTGTAAAAAGGATATTGAAAAGTAGCGGGTTTATTTTTTTCAAAAAAGAAATGACCAACCCAAGCAAATCCATATCCAACAAACGGAATTAGAGCCAATCTCCACCAAACTTTTGTATATAGAGTAGACAACAGTATTAATATTACAATACCTGTACCTATAAAATGCAACATTCTTGACGTACTATTACTATGCTCAGTTAAATAAAAAGGATAAAACTCTTTTAAACTTTCAAATTTTTTATCAGTTGTCATCTCTTAAAAATTTAGTTGCAGTCAATATACAAAATTTGTGTAAAAAATCCGCATATCATAAAAATACATTACTTGCATTAGTATAAGCCGTATTAAAAACTTCTTGGTTTAATTCTAAATCAATTTTATGTTTATTAAAATATTGCAACACCTTTTCAGTTGGCATATTACCAGTCAACTCATCTTTTGCCATAGGGCAACCTCCATAACCTTTTATTGCACTATCAAATCGATTACAACCTGATTTGTAAGCTGCATTTACTTTTTCTTCCCAACTATTTGGAGTCGTATGCAAATGAGCTCCAAATTCAATTTTTGGATATAAAGGAATTAAATGTGTAAACAAATATTCAATAATATCTGGTGTAGAATTCCCTATAGTATCAGATAGTGATATGATTTTCACGCCCATGCTTGACAATTTCTGTGTCCAGTCAGCAACAATATCAACACTCCAAGGGTCGCCATAGGGATTGCCAAAACCCATTGATAAATATACAACTACTTCTTTATTATATTTAGCTGCAATTGCTAAAATTTCTTCTAAAATTAAGATAGACTCTGCTATTGTTTTACCTGTATTACGCATCTGAAAGTTTTCAGATATAGAAAAAGGGTAGCCTAAATAATTTATTTCTTCAAACTGTGAAGCATCATTGGCTCCTCTTATATTTGCAACAATTGCTAATAATTTACTCTTAGTATTGTCTAAGTCTAATTTTGAAAGTACATCTGCAGTATCTCGCATTTGCGGAATTGCCTTTGGGGAAACAAAACTTCCAACATCAATGGTATCAAAACGAACTTTCAATAATTGATTTATATATGCCACTTTAATCTCCGTTGGGATAAATTGTTTGATACCTTGCATGGCATCTCTTGGGCATTCTATGATTTTTATCGGACTCATTATATATCAAAGATACAAAGAAAAAGAAGTAGTTTACAATAAGCTTTTTAAGAAAACAAAATAAAACTTGCTATTCCAACAAATACAACTATTTGCATCCATTTTAAGAAGCTACCTATTTTTGAATATTGTAAAATAGAATTAGAAATTACACCTGCTAATAAAGCTATCATTGAAAAAATTAGTAGTGAAACTCCCATAAAAATAAAACCAAGTATAAAAAATTGTGAACTAGCACTTAAGGTGTCACTAAAAAGAAACGCAGGAAAAAAAGCCAAGAAAAAAATAGAAACTTTTGGGTTCAATACATTCATAATAAATCCTTGTTTGAATAATTGCACTGTATTCTTTTTTAACTCTCTATCAGAACTTAAAGACAACTCTGATGGACTTCTGAATACTTTATAAGCTAAATAAATTAAGTAAG
>JAJRPL010000306.1 GCA_024280815.1 Bacteroidota bacterium | reverse complement strand
AAAGGTTTATCTCTTTCATTTTTATAAGAGGCTTTAAAATTATAGGCAATATTTGAAGCAAGTTTACCTTTTAAACCGAAAAACCCATTGTATTGTTCATCGGTTCGTTTTATATTCAAGGTAGGAGAAACAAACGGATTCTCATTTGTATATTTTCTAAAGGTATTTTGATGCAAACCACCAGTTACACCACCATATAAGGTTAATACTTCATCGATAAGCTTATAAGAGGCTGTTACGTTCGGGTAATAATAACCTTTGCTTTCGTTACCTGAGCCTGAGCCAGAACTGTATAATAAATGCACCCCTAAATTTACAGTTAAATTGTTGCGTAAAATTTCTAAACTCGGACTAAAACCAACATTAAAAAAAGTATATTTTAAATCGTCGTCTATATTGTCATATTGTGATACAAACCTACCATTCAAAAACTCAACTCTTACATCAGCATTGATATATTCTGAAGCGATAGGGAACTCTATGGTTGGTTTTGCTAAAAAATGCAATTCAGCACTACCCTCTCCATCATTAAAAATATTAGATTCAACGGTACCTCCTTGAAAAAAGGAATCTTTATAATCAATTTTACCGCCTATATAAGCATCAATATATTTTATTTTTTCATCGATACCATCTAAAAGGGTTTCTGTAAAACCAATATGTTCAGGTAAACCGTACCAATTGTACTTTTGTAGTCTAAAACCGCCATTAATTTTCCAGTCAAATTTACGCTCTTGATGTGTATAAAAAAGGTCTAATCGTGTGTCAAAATAATCGTCATTTAAAACAATGTCTTTAACGCCTCCTTTAGAAGAAATATAATTAAAAAATGCTCCGAAATCATTATACCTGTTGCTATTTCCATGAACAAAAAATTCTACTCCTGGTGTTGTAAAATTACCAAAACCAGCAGAAATATAATTGTCGTAAACTAGCGGACTCGGATTCACTTTTAAAACTTTCGCTTTTCCTTTTGCAGGCGTAAATGTTGAGGCAACTGGAATAGAAAAAATAGAATAATTTAGCTGTTTTTTTGAATCAATAGTAGTATCAATTTCTGGAGATGATTTGATTTTAAATGCATCAGAAACCGTTGGAGAATAGGCTTTTACTACATTAATAACTTCTGTACCTAGTGTATCTTTTACCTGAGCAAAAGTAATAGTACTACTAAGGATTATCAGTATTGAAATATATTTTTTCATGTGTTTTCTATTCTTAATTATTTGGATTTACAGACTCATTGGTCTTTGCTTCTTCAGTCTTAATCTTTTGCAATTCTGCTTTGGCATCATCAACGACATCTTTATAATCTGAAAAGTTTTTTATAACACTTTCAAGAATATAAGTAGCTTGATAAGCATCTTGTAATCCGTAAAAGTTTTTAGCCATCACAATTAACCCTTTGGCACCAAAATATTTATAAGCAGAGTAATCTGCTACCAGCGTTTGTATAACAGTATTAGACACCTTGTAATTACCATCTTGATGTTTAAAATAGGCATCGTAATACAAAGCTTCTGCTTTTAACTCACCTTTGGCAATTTTTTTAACTTCTGCATAATAATCTTGAGCCTTTCTTTCGTCACCAGTTTTAAATGCTGAACGTGCAATGATGATTTTTGCATCAGATTTCACTCTATTTTCTAATTTAGGGCGTTGCAATACTTTTTCTGCATAAACCACAGCATCTTCATAATGCTCTAACTCATAATAACCTTTCATTAAATTACTTTGAGCAAAAGTAATATTTTGAGCAAAATCGGCTTGTTCTTCTAAGCGTTCTAAAACAGGCATTGCTTTTGTCCAGCTATTACTCTCTAAATAAATTTGAGCTAATCTTGACAAAGCTTGTTCAATAAATTCATTACGTTCTTGATCAATTACATGACTATAATGTGGTATTGCTGCCGATTGTTGTTTTTCTGAATATAAAGCTTCTGCTAAGTAAAAATGAGATTGTAAAGAATGAGCTCCGTTAGGGAAATCTTTCAAGTAACTTTTATAGGCTGAAATTGCTTTTTTACGGTTGTTTTGTAGGTATTGTTTTTCGGCAGATTCATACATGTCATTTTCTAATTCAGAATCGGTAACATTTATAAAATCTAAGCCTTTAACCCAAGCTGCATATTCATCAACACGACCAAGATCTACATAAATTTGACGAGCATTTGCAACAGCTTGCTTAGCGGCACTTGTATTCGGAAACTCATTAACTACACGTCTGTATTTGTCTAAAGCTTCATTATCTCTTTCAATATTATAGTAAATTAACCCTTGTTTTAATAAAGCTTTTGGCACATAAGAACTCCGTTTATGGTGTTGTAATAAGTTGTTATAGGTAGCTAAAGCATCATCATTGTTTTCTGCGGCGATATAAGAGTTACCTAATTCATAATACGCATCATCACGTAATGTTGATTTAGTATAGGTGTTTAAAAACGATTTTAAATCGCTAATTTTATGGTTATTCTTACCAGTAAAACCATAACTCATAGCACGTTGAAAATGTGCATAATCTTTATCATCACCATTATTGTTAATGATATGGTTGTATGCTGTAATGGCTTTACTATAATTACTAGATACAAAAGAAGCATCACCCAAACGCAAATATGCATCATTCACTTTATTCTTATCGGATGGGCTATTGTTGATATAAGCTTGAAATTTCTCCCCAGCTTTGTTGTAATCTTTTATTTTGAAATAACAATAAGCAATATTATAATCAACTAATTCATCTTCTTTTGAAGAGGAAGTACTCATATTCTTAAATTTCTGAAAGCCTGTTAAAGCTTCGGTATATTTGTTTAATAAATAATCGGTTTCAGCTTTCCAAAAAGTGGCTTTTGCGGTGGTACTTGAGTCTCTTGGATTATTAATTGCAATGTCAAAATAGGTTGCAGCTTCTTCTTTAGCATTGTTATTAAACAATTGAATACCTCTGTATAAAGCAACTTTTTGATACAAATCTTTATGATGACTTTCTTTTTTGTTTTTCAGAGCAGTTAAGGCTCCTTGATAATCTTTAGAAGTTATATAAGCACTGATAAGTAAATCACTAATCTCATCTTTGGCAGCTGATTTTGGGTACTGTTCTAAATACTCCTGTAATACGTCAGGTACACTTTTGTAAGGATTACCAATTTCATAACTCAATTTGGCATAATTTAACCACGCATCCTTTTTAATATCTTCATTATATTTCATTTGAGAAGCATTTCTAAATGCATTCAATGCCTCAGTTTTTTGGTCAGTTTTTAAATAACTTTCAGCCAAATGATAGTAAGCATTTTGAGAAACTGCATTTTCGCCGCCAATAATTTTATTAAAGTTAGCAATGGCATTTTCGTAATCATTTATTTTATAATAGGCATAACCAAGAAAATAATAATCGGTATTATTCCATCTTCGGCGTTTGCCTTTGTAGTTTTTAAGATGCGGAATTGCCTCTTTATACTTGTTGAGGTTAAAATAGCTTTCGCCAATAATTTTTGAAACTTCAGAATGTTGTTTTCTATCTGCTTT
>JAJRPL010000305.1 GCA_024280815.1 Bacteroidota bacterium | reverse complement strand
TACTAGCTTCAAAAACCAACCCTGCATCATATTTTTCAACAATTCGTTGTAAAGGTTTACAAGAACTCACCAAAAGTAAACTTTTACTCATCATAATTTGAAATAATTTATGTGGTATGGTATTGTCAGTATGCTCATTGGAATGATGAGGTATGATATTAATAGTTGATTGACTCATAATTGCAGCAACTTCTTCAAAAGGTCTATAGCCTACAAATTCTACATTATTCTCAACGTTATTTTCAAAAGTAACTGATTTAAGTTTATCTTCAACATCTGAATTGCCTTTGCCCACCAAAAACAGTTTGGCATTTGGTATTTTATCTACAATTGTTTTCATACCTTTAATAGCAGTGTCTAATCCTCTATGTGGACCAAAACCACCCACATAAGTTATAGAAAAAACACTTTTATCAATAACATTCTGCTTATTATTCTCCTCAAAATTGGCTTGAAATGATTTTTTTTCATGGTTAGAAATCACATACATTTTAGAAGAATCAATCTGAAACTTGGTTTGTAATTTCTCTTTCATCTCTTCAACAACACAGATGATTGTATTGTATTTTTCGCAATACTTTTTCTCTTTCAGAGACCATCTTTTCGGATTCATAAAAATGGAATTCTTTAAACGTAATATAGAACTTTTCTTCCATAAAAACCATGTTTTCAAGGCTTCGGGATAATTTTCATGTAAATCTAAAATCAGTCTATCCTCAACCTCAGATTTAAACAAATAACAAGTTCCTGCCAAAGGAAGATCGTGCACATGTAAAAAACCTACCGAATATTTTTTGAAAACTTTTTTTAGATTAAAATAGAAAAATAAATTTACATTAAAAACACTTTCAATAACATCATGAATCCCTTTTTTAAAGGTTGTATAATTTTCTCCAATTCTATGAACTTGAACTCCGTTGATTTCTTCTTCTTTTTTTTGGGATACATATTTTGGACAAACAACCAATACTTTTTTTCCATTGTCTACAAGAGCCTCTGCTTCCTTTCTTACTCTAATATCATTAGGATAAGGACCATCAACAACCATACAGATGTACTTATTCTTTGTCATTTCTTTCAGCGTAAACGGCGTAATATCTAGGTGTATATTTTCTTAATATAGGTCTAAAACCTATTTGTCCAGTTGGGCTCGTCCATTTTTCTGTAGTCTTAATCTCCCAGCCAGACTTTTCTAATAACCAATCAAACTGCCAATCTTCAAATTCATGGTAATGTCTGTCCCATTTGTCAGTTTTTGATTGATAAGCTTTTGCAAACCATAAATTTAATGGTATTGTTGCTATCAATTTTGTTGATTCTATGGCTCTTAACACATTAAAAGGAGCTATTAAATGCTCAAATATTTCAAAAGCAGTAACTGCATCAACCTTATGTTTTTTAACAATTTCTGGTAACAAATCTAAATCTTGTCCTTCTGTATTTATCACAGTATAACCATGTTGTTCCATGATTTCACAAAACGGATTCCTAATTCCTAAATCTAAAATAGTAGCTGGTGCTGGCAATACTTTCTGTAGGAATTGTGTAGTATGTGCGTATCGTTTATTGGGGAGTTGATTATACATTTTTCTTTTTTTCTATAAAAAACCATCCTAATGGAATTAACACTAAAAATGCGTAAGAAATTAAGGTAATGGTATTTCCCTTTTTAATCACTGTTGGTTCAAATCTAAAAACAATTTCATGTTTCCCTTTAGGTACAACCAATGCTCTTAATACATAATTCACTCTTATAATTGGAGCTTTAATTCCGTCAATATAAGCATTCCATCCATTTTTATAATACATATCAGAAAATACTGCCAACTGTGTACTTGTAGTTGTGCTTTTATATTTCATTTCATTAGGTTGGTATGAAACTAATTTAATAGTAGCTAAACTATCAACTTTAAAATTAGTTTTAGGTAACAATTCTTTAAATTTTTTGTTTACAATTGCTTTTTGTTTTGTATTTAAACTGTCTAAGGCTCTTATTTCTTCATCAGCAGTATTGACAAATGCTACTTCGTTAACAAACCAAGCATTGCCATTGGCATCTCTATTCTTTTGCAAACGAGGTACACCTTGCTTATCAGGAAAAATAATATACTTAGTATTCAGCATGTTCAACACTCCGAAATTATTTTTAGCAATTTGATATTCAAACAACTCTTCATAACGTTTAGGTTTTGCTGCATGATAGCCACCAATAGAGTTATGAAAATAAGATGTACTTCCGTCATTCATTGGGTTAACCGTAAAATTAACCACTCTATAATAAGATTTATCTTTTAGTATTTCTTTATCGATTTCAGTTGCTTGAAAAGGTTTTTCCATTTGCTTTTTAGAAACAAAATCGTCTGAATTTAAATAGCGTTTGTCTACCACTACTAAATCGAATAAAATCAGCACTGCAAATGCAATGGTAACAATATTTTTATTTATTTTACTTTTAAGAAATGCCCATAGAATTCCGGCTGACAATACAACTAAAATTAATGAACGTAAACTATCCTTAAAAAAAATAGCTTTTCTTTCAGCTAATACAGTATCCATAAAACCAGGGAAATTTTCTTCATAGCCAGCCATACCAGCATCCCTAAAACTTTCAAAATTGAATAAACTTGTACCTAATAAAGTGAAAAGTAATGTAAACCCTCCTACTCCATACATGGCATATTTCAAATATTTTAATTTATTCTCATTCGTATCACTCTCTTTTAAAAACTGATTTAGACTTAATATTGCTAGTAATGGCACTGCCAATTCAGCAACAACTTGAAAAGAAGAAACAGCTCTAAATTTGTTATATAAAGGTATATAATCAATAAAAAAGTTAGTCAATGTAGGGACATTTTTTCCCCAGCTTAATAAAATAGAAAAAATAGTTGCGGCAAGTAGCCACTTTTTTAACTTCCCTTTAACCAAGAACAATCCCAAAACAAATAAAAATATAAGTACCACACCAATATATGCAGGTGCTTCTACAAAAGTTTGTGCTCCCCAATAGGCTGGGAAGTTTTCTTAAAATTCTTTAGCGTCTTTTCTACCAATCTTACCTTTTAAAAAAGTATAAATTTCAGAATCTTTGCCTAAATTTTCTCTATTTCCACCACCATAGAACCTTGGTATCAACAAATTAAAAGTTTCTCCAATTCCATAACTATATTCGGTAATATATTCTCTTGATAGACCTGTTGTATTATTTTTTTTAGTTGTACCCTCTGGTGTCAACTTCAATTCATTTTGACTTCTTGTACTTACACTTGCGTAGTCTTTTGTTGCTAATAAACTGGTAGCGTTTACACCTATAGATAGTATTACTGCAACAATTAAAACAGCAATACCTTTAAAAAATTCAGGTATGGTTTTTTCTTTTAACGCATCAATCAAATACACAACACCTAAAATAAGTATCATAAATAATAAATAATAAGTCATTTGTGGATGACTTGCATTAATTTCAAATGCCATAGCAATAGCCGTAAGCACAAAGCCTATTAAATAATTTCGTTTAAAAACGGATAAAACACCTGCCAATACCATAGGCATATAAGCAATAGCATGTGCCTTGGCATTATGACCTGCACCAAAAATTATAATCAAATAGGTTGAAAAACCAAATGCTAAAGAGCCGACTATAGCTAATTTCCATTCAACTTTTAAAACAGTAAGTAATACAAAAAAGCTTAAAAAATAAAGAAATAAATAGTCAGCTGGTCTAGGTAAAAAACGCAATAATAAATCTACTTTTTTAATATAATTGTGTGGGTAATACGCACTCACATTATAAGCAGGCATACCACCAAAAGCTTTATTGGTCCAATATGGTTCTTGATTATGCTCTTTTCTGTAATCAACAATCTCTTTAGAAACACCTCTAAATTGAGCAATATCACTTTGAAACAATTCCTTCCCTTCTAAAACAGGAGAAAAATAGGCCAACGAAACAATCACGAATACTACGATTGCAATAACAAAAGGTAAAAACTTATTCTTTTTTATATCCATTTTACAAATTCAAAATTACTATTCTACATCTTCATAATCAACATACTCACCTACATTTTTATTACTTTTAGATTGAGTATTTGGAGCTTTATCTATGACTGTTTCCCCTTCTTTTACATTGGTTTTATTCGAAGAATTTTGATGTTGCTGCTCATTAAATTTTTTTTCAAATTTCTGCATCATTTTTTTTAAAAATAATGGCAAAACAAACCTTGCAATCAATTTTAAAACATAATATATAGTTATTATAATGAGTATTGTTTTCATAAAGTTAATAAGACCTGCTTCTTCCATAGAATTAAACTTCAAAATATTTTAAATATTTGTCCCAAAAATAACAATTTGAACGCAACTAAAACGTTAAGTATTAAATAATACCAAAAGAAAACATTTTTTAGTCTGATAAACAACTTCTTTTTCCCGATTTCATCGTTAAAAAAATAGCCATAACTAAAGCTATTACTTCTATTTTTGCTTTGAATTCGAAAAAAAATTTATTTATTTTAAACTAAAGTACATCTTCATTTGATATAAAAATGTTTATTTTGTAGTCTTAAAACACAAGTATGCAGAAAATTGGTTTGTTTTTATTTTTTATTTTAAGTTTTCAATTAAGTTTTTCTCAATATACAGAACTTATAAATTCAAAACGACCTGGATTTTCTGACAGCCCGTATAGTGTCGGTAATGGTGTCTACCAAATAGAAGCTGGCCTATTTTACAAAAATGTTGGTAATTACTTATACTGGGATAAAAAAACACAAGAAAGCATACGTTACAAATCAAATTCAATAGGTACAGACTTTACCATACGAACAAGTCATTTTTCCGAACGACTAGAACTAGACTTAGATATAGCTTTTATTAATGAGGATAGAGATTACCTAAGCCCTACAGTACATCAAGAATCTGTATTAGGCTTAAGTAAATTAACCTTTGGTGCAAAATACATGGTCTACTCGCCAACATATACAGACAAAACAAAAGAAATACGAAGCTGGAAAGCGAGGCACAGTTACGACTGGAGGAGATTACTGCCAGCAGTCGCTGTTTACGCAGGGTTGAATACTAACTTTTTAAGTGAATTACATAAGAACCCTGACGGAATGAGCCCTAGAATTGCCATCTTTACTCAAAATGATCTTTCCAATAAATTTATACTTTTAACAAATTTTATAGCTGATAAATTATTTACAGATGAGGCTGAAAATTCATTTATTCTTACAGCAACCTACTCATTATCAGAAAAAATAGCTGTTTTTGGAGAAGGTCAAGGTTTTTTAAGAAAAAATGTGCCAAATGATATACAATATGGTGTTGGAGGAGCGTATTTACTAAACAAAAACTTACAAGTAGATACTTCTTTACGATTTATTAATGACGAACGAGGAGATCATACTTTTTTAGCAGGTGTTGGTCTTTCTTGGAGATTGGACAGGCATAAAGACAAATCATATACAGTAGATTCTGAAGGTAAAATTATTAAACAAAAAGGAGATGGATTCTTTTCAAGACTATTTAGTAAAAAAGATAAAAAACAACGTAAGGTAAAAAAGGCCAAAGCTAGAAAACAAAAAATAAAAAAGCTTAAACCTAAAATGTCTAAAGAACAGAAAAAAATAGCCAAAGAAGAGAAAAAGAAAGCTAAAGAGGAAGCAAAAAAGAATGAATCTAGTAGGTCTAATAGGTACAAAAATACACCTAAAAAAAAGAAGCCAAAAGTTGAACAAAAAAAGGAAAAACCAAAAGGGTATAACAAAAATTTTGAGCCATTTAAAGATGATATAGATGACGATGATTATTAAGGAAATTTTTTCAAAAAGTGAATTAAAAAAATTCGTTACTTTCCCTTTTAGTTTATACAAAGACAATCCGTATTGGATACCCCCAATTATAAAAGATGAATTAGATAGTTTTGATAAAACCAAAAACCCAGCTTTTGACAATGCAGAAGCTCATTTTTTTCTCGCTTATAAAAACGACACCATCGTTGGAAGAATAGCTGCCATCATTAATTTTACAGAAGTCAACCAACAAAGTTTAAAAAAAATGCGTTTTGGTTGGTGTGATTTCATCGATGATATCTCAGTAACAAAAGCTTTATTAGATAAGGTTAATGAAATAGGAGAACAACACCAGCTAGAATACATTGAAGGCCCTGTTGGTTTTACTAATCTTGACAAGGTAGGTGTGTTAATTGAAGGTTTTGACCAATTAGGAAATATGATTACTTGGTACAATCACCCTTATTACAAAGAGCATTTAGAACAATTAGGTTATGTAAAAGAGAAGGAATACATTGAGCATATTTTCCCTTTTAGCAATGTCAAACCTGAACTTTTCCTAAAAGCCCAAGCATTGATAAAAAAACGATATCAACTTAAAGCTCTTAATTTCACAACAACCAAAGAAATTATGCCTTATGTAGATAAAATGTTCGATTTGTTTAATGAAAGTTATGCTAAACTCTCATCATTCGTTCCTGTATCTGACACTCAAAAAGCTTATTTTAAAAAGAAATATATTAGTTTTATCAATCCAGAATACATCAAATATGTTATTGATAAAGATGAAAATATTGTTGCATTCTCTATTGTAATGCCTTCTTTTTCTGAGGCCTTATTAAAAGCAAAAGGCAAGCTTTTTCCGTTGGGTATGTTTCATCTTTTAAAAGCAAGAAAACATAGTAAAGATGTAATATTTTACCTTATCGGAGTACATCCAGATTTTCAAAATAAAGGCGTACATGCCATCATTTTTAATGAATATTATAACACTTTTACTAAAAAAGGAATCATTAACTGTATAAGAACTCCTGAATTGGAAGATAATTTTGCCATTCATCAAATATGGAAACATTTTGATCCGAAAATTAATAAAAGACGTAGAACCTATCGAAAAGAAATAATCCCCTCTGCCTTCGGCATCTCCCCAAAGGGAGAGATTAACAACTAGTATTCAGTTGGCAGTGGCAGTCAGCAATACATCTAAAGCACTAAAAACTGAATTAAAAACTACATGCAACTTTTCTACAATACACAACTAACCCCAAAAGACAAACAGTTTACATTTGACAAAACTGAAAGTAGACATATTGTCAAAGTATTACGTAAAAAAATAGGAGATCAGCTATTTATCACCAACGGAAAAGGAAAGTTATTTATTGCTGAGCTTATTCTAGCTGATGCTAAAAATTGTACTATAAATATAATTTCAGTTGAAAAAAAATCAAAACCTTGGAACTATTATTTACACATTGCCATAGCTCCTACAAAAAATATAGACAGGTTTGAATGGTTTTTAGAAAAAGCAACTGAAATAGGAATTGATGAAATTACACCTATTCTCTGTGACCACTCAGAAAGGAAAGTTATAAAAATGGATAGGTTGAATCGGATTATTGAGTCAGCTATGAAGCAATCTCTCAAATTTCAGCTTCCAAAACTAAATAAACTTACCTCACTAACCGAATTTATTACTAAAAACAACGGTAGCAATTTATACATTGCTCATTGTGAAAGAACGGATAAAGTCTTATTAAAATCAGTTTTAAAACCTAATCAAAATTCAACAATTTTAATTGGTCCTGAGGGAGATTTTTCAAACTCAGAAATTAAAACTGCCTTCCAGAAAGGGTATTTACCTATTTCGTTAGGTGAGAGTAGATTACGAACAGAAACTGCTGGGTTAACTGCTGTACAGGCTGTATCGTTTATTAATCAATGAGATTAAGTAATACCAATTTAAATTTGTGATGTCGTAAAATAATAATGAATTATTTTTTACTAGATTGAAGGAAAAATTCTTTAGCATAGCCATAGTTATGATAAATAATTATTATGAAAATATAGTGAAAAAGAAGCATTATTATGCGACATTACAAATTTAAATTGGTATAAAACATCATAAAAAAGCACCATAATTGATTATGGTGCTTTAAGTTGTAATTATTTCAATAAAACTTCTTAGCTTTTTGAAGCTTTTACATCTATTTGAAATTCGATATTATCATCAATCAATTTATCTTTTGCTAAATCTTGAAAGAATTTACCAGATTTGAATTTGATATCCCAATCCGTTCTATCAATTGTAAAAGGCTCACT
>JAJRPL010000304.1 GCA_024280815.1 Bacteroidota bacterium | reverse complement strand
TTTTTTTTGATTGATACAACTCAATTTTGTCTCTTAAAATTACCTTTGCTCTTGATAAGTTAGATTTTGATGTTCCTTCTGAAATACGTAACATACTGGCAACTTCTTTGTGCGGATAACCATCTAACACATATAAATTAAAAACCAATCGATATCTAGTTGGCAATCCCTGAATGAGTTCAAGTAAAAAGTCAAGTGAAACATTTTCATCATCTATTTCTACATCAACTTCTTCTGGTATTTCTTCGGTTACTAAATTTAAAACATTTTTCTCTCTATAGGTCTGTAAAGCTGTATTGATAATGATTCTTTTCAGCCAACCTTCAAAAGATCCTTTAAAATTGTACTGTTCAATTTTATTGAAAATGATTAAAAATCCGTTATGTAAATTATCTTGAGCTTCTTGATAATTTCTTGAATATTTTAAGCACAAACCGAATAACTTACCAGAAAAAAGCTGGTAAATTTCAGATTGTGCTTTTCTATCATGTTGTTTACAGCCATTTATGAGCTGGTTTAAACCCATACTTTGTTTTGATTAATTGATTACTGGCACTACAATATCTTCAAAAATATCATTGCCTTCACTATCCTCACCTTTCCATAATCTAAAAGTATAATCTTCTCTTTGATTTACATTGACCACAAATTCATGTTCTTTTTCTATAATTACTTGAGTACAATTTGCTGTTGAATCTACCAATGCTGTAATGGCAACTATTCTAGAGGTTTCTTTATATTCATAAAATAAATTATAGAATGAATGGCATCCGTCAGGTAAATCATAAGTAACCTTTACGGTATATGCTGAGCCAAATTCAAACTCTTCAGGAAAAACAGCATCTTTAATAGGCAGTGTTTTAAAAGATACGTTTGTGTTACTATCATCATCAAGACTACAAGATGTAAATGTAAATACGGCCAAAAAGGTTATTAATATATTCTTAATCATAATTGTACTTTTTTGTTTTACTTATTAGTTAGATACTAAAAACCCACTATAGTTGCGTAAATTTAAATTACTTTTGTTCTAATTACTATTTTTATGCTTACAAATGCCCTTTTTTCTATACAAACTGATGCCAATTTCGAAGAACTTGCTCTTCAAGTTTTTAAACATCAGGTTAGTAATAACAGCGTTTACAGGCAGTACTTAAAACATTTAAAAGTCTCTATTTCATCTGTTAAACAGCTAAAAGATATTCCTTTTTTACCTATCCAGTTTTTTAAAACTCATAAAGTTCTCAGTACCACACAAAAACCACAACAAATCTTTAGCAGTTCTGGTACTACAGGTAGTTTGACCAGTAAACATTTTGTTACTGATGTATCAATCTATGAAAATAGTTATTTAAAAGCTTTTACTCAATTTTATGGAGCTATTGAAGAATATACAGTTTTGGCACTATTACCTTCTTATTTAGAACGTAGTGGCTCTTCATTGATCTATATGGTTGATGATTTGATTAAAAAATCTGAAAAATCTGAAAGCGGATTTTACCTCAATAACTTATCTGATTTAAAGAATACGTTGAATGTTCTTGATGATAAAGGCGAAAAGGTATTGTTAATCGGCGTTTCTTTTGCATTGTTAGATTTGGTTGAAGAACATCAATTTCAGCTGAAAAATACCATTGTAATGGAAACTGGAGGTATGAAAGGCAGAAGAAAAGAATTGATTCGAAATGAATTACATGACATTCTAAAAAAAGGATTTGGTTTAAAAAACATCCACTCTGAATACGGAATGACGGAATTACTAAGTCAAGCTTATTCTGACGGAAATGGAATTTTTAAAACACCTAAGTGGATGAAAATACTCATCCGTGATACTGAAGATCCTTTACAGTTGTTGCCCTACAACCGTACTGGAGGTATTAATGTTATTGATTTGGCAAATGTGAACTCTTGTTCGTTTATTGCCACCCAAGACCTTGGGAAAACTTATCCAAACAACACCTTTGAAGTATTAGGCAGGTTTGATCATTCTGATATTAGAGGTTGTAATTTATTAGCTCACTAATTGGTAATGTCTAGTTTCATTAGTTTCTTGAACAATTTTTAAGGTGTCTAAATAGTTTTTAAACTCTTCTACATAATTATAAAATAAAGACTTATCATTTGTAGTTCTTTTTAACGTTCTAACACCTTCTAAAGAAGCGATAATGAATTCTGCAACTGGCTCTGTATTGATGTGCCTACTTAAACAACCTCCTTCTATACCTCGATATAATAAATTAATTAAAGCAATCTTCCATTGGTCAAAAATTTCTTTCAATTGACCTTGCAAATCATAATCGTTAGGTTCGTAGCTTAATTGAACAATGAAATTAGTTAACGGACTCCCAATGTTTTGTGTCAATTTATTCTTTAAAATTTTATCATCTAATAAATCAGATAATATAAATATCGGGTTTCCTCTTTCACTAATAGGTTCAATAAACTCACTATGAATTTCCTTTGCAATTCTTTCTTGAATAATCGCTTCTACAAAATGATGCTTATTGTCAAAATGATAATAAAATGCTCCTTTAGTTAAGTTTACTTCATTAATAATAGTATCTATACTAATGGCATGAAAACCATACCTATTCATTAATTCGTACCCTTTATCTATTAAAACCTGTCTGGTTAACTTTCTTTTTATTGCTTGTGTCATCTTTTTTCGTTTTAATTATTGAGTCAAAAAATTGCCTTTGTTATCAACCAAAAGGTTTATCTATTCCATAAGAACACTTTATTTTCCTCCATCTTAATATCGTGATAATTATTCCTATTTGTTCGTTCAGATTCGTTTTTAAATAACGTTAAACTAACTAACTCTTTTATTATTTCTTGTATCATAATTATTTCTCTTTACTTTTTACACTTATAAAACAATTTACTTATTAAAGTTCCTACTTTAGTGTTTTAGATGAAAAATACTAAACCGTTTTTGCTAAAAATTAAAAAGTATGAGTGTTTTATTTACTTTGCTAGAAATCAAATTGTTATAAAAAAAATATAAAATACCAGTTGGTAGGTCTTTATTTAAATAAGCTTGTATAACTCTTAGGTAATTTCTCCTGTTAATGAGTACAATTCATCGAAACTAAGCAACATCAATAGATTTTCTTTAACGGATAAACAAATACGTTTTTTTATCAGATTATATAAAAACACATAATGTTATTTAGGTTTGCTTCTTAACTTTTTTTAGATAGCTTCGCATCAGTCGCTAAAATGAATTAAAACTCACCTTAGCTTAACGTTGTAAGTAATGCGAAAATCGAGCTAAAATTCAACATTTGAACTAAAAAAGCCAACCGCACAAATTGCACATTTGGTTTTTACCTACACACTAGCCCGCTCTAAAAAACAAAAAGAGCTTAATTCCCCCATGCTCACCGAAAAATATTCAGACAATAAACACACTAAAAAACAGTGTATTTATTTTTTATCATTACCTTGCAATTTCAATTCTAACAGAAATGAACAGAATAAAAGAAGTACTCGAAGAAAAAGGCATTAAGCAGAAATGGTTAGCTGAAAAGCTAGGTAAAAGCTACAATATTGTAAATGGTTACGTGCAAAATAGGCAACAACCAAGATTGGAAACCTTAGATAAAATTTCTAAAATATTGGATGTTGATATTAAAGATTTAATAGTTTCAAATAAAGACTAAATGACAGATAAAAAAATAACCGTTTCGCAATTAGAACAATACCTTTCTAAAGCAGCATGGATTCTAAAGGGGCCTGTAGATGCTTCTGATTTTAAAGTGTATATATTCCCGCTATTATTTTTTAAGCGTATCTCTGATGTGTATGATGAAGAATATACTATTGCATTGGAAGAATCTGATGGAGATAAAGAGTATGCAACATTACCTGAATTTCACCGATTTGAAATACCTGAAGGTTGCCACTGGAAAGATGTAAGAGAAACAACTACCAATATAGGATTGGCAATAGAAAAAGCTTTGCGTGGGATTGAACAAGCCAATCAAGAATTTTTATACGGCATTTTTGGTGATGCACAATGGAGCAATAAAAATAAATTATCAGATAAATTACTGGTTGATTTAATAGAGCATTTTTCTCAATATAATTTAGGAAAAGATAATGTTGAACCAGATATGCTTGGACAAGCATACGAGTATTTGATTAAACACTTTGCCGATTTAACCAATAAAAAAGCAGGTGAATTTTACCCCCCTCGTTCAGTTGTTCATTTATTGGGGTTGATTTTAGACCCGCATGAAGGAGAAACCATTTACGACCCAGCTTGTGGAACTGGCGGAATGTTATTAGAATGTGTTGACCACTTAAAAGAAAACAAAGAAGATTATAGAACGCTTAAATTATTTGGGCAAGAGAAAAACTTGACCTCTAGTTCTATTGCTCGAATGAATATGTTTTTACATGGTATTGAAGATTTTACCATTGTTAGAGATGATACCTTAAGAAATCCTGCATTTTTTGAAGCAGATGGTTTAAAAACATTTGATTGTGTTATTGCAAATCCACCTTTTTCATTAAAAGATTGGGGAGCCGAAAATTGGGCTAACGATCCTTACGGCAGAAACATTGCAGGTGTACCACCTAAAGGAAATGGAGATATGGCTTGGGTACAGCACATGATTAAATCTATGAATAAAGCGGGTAGAATGACAGTAGTTTTACCACATGGTGCCTTGTTTAGAAAAAACGCGGAAGGTAAAATTAGAAAAGCTTTGCTTGAACAAGATTTACTAGAAGCAGTAATTGGTATTGGACCCAATATTTTTTACGGAACACAACTAGCTGCTTGTGTGATGGTTTTTAAACATAAAAAAGAAGATCATAAGAAAGACAAAGTATTGTTTATTGATGCTTCCGATCAAGTACGTGTTGGTAGAGCTCAAAATTATTTAGAGCCTAAAAATGTGCAACAAATATTTGAGTGGTACTCGGAATATAAAGATGTAGAAAACTATGTAAAAGTAGTGAGTATGGCCGAAATGAAAGAAAATGATTACAATCTGAATATTCCGCTTTATGTAGAAAAAATAATTGAAGATAATTTACCTACTGTAGAAGAAGCTTTGGCTGACCTAAAAACAGCTTGGAAGGATAGTTTGAAAGCAGAGGAGAAATTTAAGAAAGTGTTATCGGCTTTTGGCTCTTAGCCTTTAGCCATTAAAACCAACAACCAATAGCCAAAAGCCAATCATGACACAAAAAGAACTAGAAAAATACCTTTGGGGAGCAGCAACCGCTTTGCGTGGAACCATAGATGCAGGAGATTATAAGCAGTACATCTTTCCCTTACTATTCTTTAAACGAATATGTGATGTGTATGATGAAGAATACGATAGTGCCCTAGCAGAAGGAGACGGAGACATAGAATACGCCAGTTTTGAAGAAAACCACCGTTTTCAAATACCAAAAGGAGCCCATTGGAATGACGTAAGAGAAACCACCACCAATGTTGGTATGGCCATACAAAATGCCATGCGTACTATAGAACAACAAAACCCAGATATGCTATACGGTATCTTTGGTGATGCTAGTTGGACCAATAAAAACCGTTTAACTGATGCCACTTTAACCAACCTAATAGAACATTTTTCGCAGCACAAACTCAATTTAACCAATGTACCTGACGACCAACTAGGCAACGCTTACGAATACCTAATTAAAGAATTTGCAGACGATAGCGGACATACCGCAGCAGAGTTTTATACCAACCGTACCGTAGTAAAATTAATGACTATGATTATGGACCCACAACCAGGAGAATCTGTGTATGACCCAACTTGTGGCTCCGGTGGTTTGCTACTAAACTGTGCTTTGCATCTTAAAGAAGAAAAAAAGGAATACCGTACCCTAAAATTATACGGACAAGAGATAAACCTTATTACCTCTGCCATTGCCCGTATGAATATGTTTATGCACGGCATTGAAGAGTTTTCGGTTGTAAGAGGAGACACCTTGGCAAACCCTGCATTTTTAGAAAATGACGAATTAAAAAAGTTTAATGTCATACTGGCCAACCCACCTTACTCTATAAAATCATGGGACCGCAAAAGTTTTGAAAGCGACCCTTACGGCCGTAATATGTGGGGAACACCACCGCAAGGTTGTGCCGATTATGCATTTCAGCAGCACATACAAAAAAGCTTAGATAATGACAATGGCCGTTCTATCTCACTTTGGCCACATGGCATTTTGTTTAGAGATTCTGAAGCTGCCATGCGTAAAAAAATGATTGAAGAAGATTTGGTAGAATGTGTGATTGGTTTGGGACCAAACCTTTTTTACAACTCACCAATGGAAGCTTGTTTGTTGATTACCAATAACAATAAAGACAAAACTAAAAAAGGGAAAGTATTAATTATCAATGCCGTTAAAGAGGTTAAACAAGATAAGAATATTGCTTTTTTGAGTGATAAACACATTGAAAAAATATACAACTCGTACAAAAGTTTTAAAACAGAAGACCAGTTTTCTAAAGTAGTTGATATTGAAACCATATTAGAAAACAAAGCCAGTTTAAACATTGCACAGTATGTGAGTAATGTAGATAATTCTGTAGAACAAATTTCTGTGAAAGATGCAATTAAAACATGGCAAGAATCTTCTGAAATATTGAAAGATAGCATGAATGAATTATTTAAAATCTTAAATTAATTATGCAAGAAAAGATACAAAATATAGATTTAAATAATTTAGATAAATCAACTTGGGAGACTTTTAGATTTGATGAAATTGCACAAAAAATATCTAAAACAGTAAAGCCAGAAGAAGCTGGAGTTGATATTTATGTTGGATTAGAACATCTAGACAAAGAAGATATCCATATCCGTAGAAAAGGAGTACCTACTGATGTGAAAGGAGGCAAACTAAGATGCTATCCTGGTGATATTATTTTTGGAAAAAGACGAGCTTACCAACGTAAAGCGGCTATTGTAGATTTTGAAGGAATCTGTTCTGCTCATGCTTTCGTTTTAAGGGCAAACCCAGATGTTATTGACCCAAAACTATTTCCGTTCTTTTTACACTCTGATGCCTTTATGCACCGTATGGTAGATATTTCTGTTGGTGGACTTTCTCCTACTATTAATTGGGGTGATTTAAAACACTAAGAATTCCTCCTACCACCCAAAAAACAACAAGCTCAATTAGCCAAACTACTTTGGGCTATGGATAAGGTTGTTGAGAGGGAGAAGGTGGTGTTGGAGAGCGTTAAACAATTCAAAGAAGTTAGAATGATAAACCTTTTGAATGGGTATAATTTAATTGACAATAGAGAGGATTTGCCAAATGATTGGAAGTTATTAAAGATGAGGGACCTAGGGGTTGTATCTACAAGTAGCGTTGATAAAAAGAATAAAACTGGTCAAAAAGAAATTAATTTACTTAATTATATGGATGTCTATTCAAGTAAGGATAAGAAAATTGATTCCAGAATAGAATTCATGCGTGTAACAGCAAATGAGAATCAACTTGTAAAGAATCAAGTGAACATTGGGGATGTTTTATTTACTCCTAGTTCAGAAACCTGTGATGATATAGGCCATTCTGCAGTTGTGGTCGAAAGTTTACCAAGTACTTTACATAGCTATCATCTAGTTAGACTAAAATTCAACAAAGAAGTTAATTTGGAGTATAAAAGATTCCTATTTAACAACCCTAAAATACTATATGATTTTTCAAGAAAGGCAAAAGGGGTTACAAGAATGACGCTAAGTTTAGATGATTTTAATGGAACAGAAATAAGATTACCGCCTTTGCCAGAACAGAAAGAAATTGCTTCAGAGCTTTCTTTAATAGTTGACAATTTATTGGAGTGTGAAATTAAAATCAAACCCTCCCAATCCTTACAAAAAAGCCTCATCAATCAAATATTTTAATCTGTGAAAATCTGTGTAATCTGTGGTTAAAAACACAGCTCCAACAGCACAGATGAACACATAAATAATTAGACACAAACCACATATTCCGTATTCCGATATGGAATAAATATGCCTTATCACTTGTTTTTCAGGTATTTCTTGTGTAATATTGCATATTCGAATATGGAATAACATGAGAGTAAAACAAGAAATAATGAGTCCGCATGATATTGTAGTATTGCTAAAAATAGTAAGTTACAACAATGAAACCTGGCAACAAAAACCCATGGCAGAAGCATTGAGTATAAGCCAGTCAGAAATTAGTAAATCATTACAACGGTCTATTTTTGCAGGTTTGTTAGATACTAATGGCAAAAAAGTAATGCGATTGGCATTGTTAGAATTTTTGCAATATGGTTTGCGGTATGTATTTCCTCAAAAACCCGGTCCGGTGGTAAGAGGCGTTCCCACCTCTCATTCTGCCGCACCACTTAATACAACAATACAAAGTGCCGAGCATTATGTATGGCCCTATGGCAAAGGAAAAGTAAGAGGTCATAGTATTGTTCCCTTATACAAATCGGTACCAGAGGCAGCATTAAAAGATGAAAAACTACACCAATTATTAGCCTTAGTAGATGCTTTACGCGTAGGAAGAGCAAGAGAAAGAAACCTAGCCATAATAGAACTAAAAAAACACTTTGGTCTTGGAAAATAGAACCATTAATTTAGCCGTAGTTGCAGAAATTGCTGCAGCTCTCAAACACTATAATGATAAAATGGTGTTTGTTGGTGGAGCGGTGGTTAGTTTATATACAGATGATCCTGCGGCAGATGATATTCGCCCAACAGCAGATGTAGATATGACACTCAATGTAATTAATTTAAGTAATTGGGCTATTATTCAAGAAGATTTAGGGAAATTAGGTTTTCATCCAGATCCTTTTGGCCATGCCATTTGCAGTTATAAATACAAAGATATTCCGGTAGATATAATGGCAGCAGAAGATGGTCCGCTTGGCCCTGCAAACCGTTGGTACAAAATAGGCTTTAACGATTTGTGGAAAGTAAAAGTAACAACACAAGAAATAAGTATTTTAAACGCCCCTTGCTATTTGGCTACCAAATTTGAAGCCTTTAACAGCAGAGGAAAAGACTACCGTACCAGTCATGACATGGAAGATATTATTTACATATTGGATAATAGATTAAATATTGTAAATGAGATAGAACAAACAGATAATCGCATAAAGCAATTTGTAATTGAACAATTAAATAGCATTATTAAAAAAGGCTTGTTAGATGAAGTTTTAATGGCACATATTCATCCGTTAATGATTGATGAAAGAAAACCAATAGTGATTGAAACAATAAAAGAAATAGTAAAATAATATGGCATTTAACGAACTAAACAGTGTAGAACATTACATCATCCACCAACTAAGTGGTGTAAACTTAAACAGCAAAAATGTTTCAGAACCAGTAAGTAGGTATGGTGTACAATGGACCTATAAATCTGCACAAGAAATTAAGCGAATAACCAATGAAGTGTTGGTAGAAACAGAATTAAAAGAAGCACTTATACGGTTAAATCCTGAAATAGCTCAAAAAAATGAATTGGCAGATGAAGTGATTTATAAATTGCGAGCCATATTGATTTCTGTCAATCACTCTGGTTTAGTGAGAGCCAATGAGGAGTTTTTTAAATGGATGACAGGCGATAAAACCATGCCTTTTGGAGAAAACAATCGCCATGTACCTGTTCGTTTAATTGATTTTGATAATTTAGAAAACAACACCTATATTGTAACCAACCAATACCGTATTCACGCCAGAGAAACTAAGATTCCAGACATTGTAATGATGATTAATGGAATACCTGTGGTGATAGGAGAAGCAAAAACACCCATACGACCATCTATAAGTTGGTTAGATGGAGCACATGAAGTACATGATATTTATGAAAATGCAGTACCGCAATTATTTGTACCCAACATACTATCATTTGCTACAGAAGGCAAAGAATTGTTTTATGGTGCTATACGTACACCCTTAGAATTTTGGGCACCTTGGCGTATAGAAGGAGAAGATAATCAACTAGCCAAAAAATTGGGATTAGCAGAAATGGGTAAAGAACTAGCAGATTTGCTAAACCCAAAACGATTATTGGATATCATGCAAAACTTCTCTTTGTATACAAGCAATAAAAAGAAACAACGCATAAAAATAATTTGTCGTTTTCAACAATATGAAGGAGCCAACCAAATAGTAAAACGCGTAAAAGAGGGTAAAATAAAAAAAGGGTTGATTTGGCATTTTCAAGGGTCTGGAAAATCATTGTTAATGGTATTTGCCGCTCAAAAATTGCGTAAAACAAAATCCTTAAAAAGTCCTACCGTAATTGTGTTGGTAGATAGAACAGATTTAGACACCCAAATAACAGGAACGTTTAATGCAGCAGACATTGCCAATGTAGAAACAACAGATAGTATAAAAGAATTAAAGCAGTTGTTAGAACGCGATACACGCAAGATTATCATCTCTATGATTCATAAATTTAGAGATGCCAAACCCAATTTGAATACGCGTGACAACATTATTGTTTTAGTAGATGAAGCACACAGAACACAAGAAGGTGATTTGGGTCGTCAGATGCGTGCCGCTTTGCCGAATGCATTTTTATTTGGTTTAACAGGTACGCCCGTAAACAAAGCCGATAAAAATACCTTTTGGGCATTTGGAGCAGAAGAAGATGAGGGTGGTTATATGTCTCGCTATACTTTTCATGATTCTATAAGAGATAACGCTACTTTGCCTTTGCATTTTGAACCCCGCTTAGTAGATGTACATGTAGATAAAGAATCGATTGACAAAGCAATGGCAGACTTTAGAGAAAGTGCAGCCTTAACAGATGAAGAAGCAGATGCATTGAATAAAAAATCGGCTAAAATGGCTGCTTTTTTGAAATCTCCAGAACGCGTAGCTACAATTGTAAAAGACATTGCTACACATTATAAAGAAAAAGTAGCCCCACAAGGATTTAAAGCTATGATAGTAACACCAGATAGGTTAGCTTGTGTACAATACAAAGAGGAATTAGATAATTATTTTCCAGAAGAAGCAAGTAAGGTGGTTTTTTCTACCTCTGCCAATGATACGTTTGAATTCAAACAAAAATGGGCTATAGATAAAAGCCAACAAGAAAAAATAGTAGATGAATTTAACAACGCTAATTCAGACTTAAAATTCATTATTGTTACTGCTAAATTACTCACAGGTTTTGATGCACCAATACTTCAAACCATGTATTTAGATAAGTCGTTAAAAGATCATACGCTATTACAAGCCATTTGTAGAACCAATAGATTATTTCCTGGAAAAACCTTTGGAAGAATTGTTGATTATTTTGGTGTATTTGATGATGCTGCAAAAGCTTTACAATTTGATGAAGAAAGTATCAAACAAGTCATTTCAAACTTAACGGAATTAAGAGATAAATTACCGCAAGCCATGAAAGATGTACTCAGTCATTTTGAAGGAGTTGACAGAACATTAGATGGTTTTGAAGGATTAGAAGCCGCTCAAAATGCCATCAATACTGATGAGAAAAAAGATGCTTTTGCAAAAGATTATAAATACTTATCAAAACTATGGGAATCTTTATCACCTGATAATATGTTAGACTTGTACAATGTCGATTACAAATGGGTATCACAAGTATTTGAATCGGTTAGACCCGCTTCTGATAATATAGGTAAACTACTTTGGTTTTCATTAGGAGCTCAAACCACCAAATTAATTCATGAAAACATTCATGTAGGAGAAGTACATCATTTAGATGAATTTGTTTTGGATGCAGATGTTATTGAAGATATTTTCAATAATCCTGATCCTAAAAACGCCAAAAAATTAGAAAAAATATTAATCAAACGGTTTAAAAAGAATGGTGGTGACCCAAGATTCATAAAATTAAGTGAACGATTAGAAGCATTGAGAGATAAGGCCGAACAAGGCCTGATTACTTCTATAGAATTTGTAAAAGAATTGTGTAAAATAGCACAAGACACTATTCAAACTGAAAAAGAAATAGAGCTATCACTACAAGAGAAATCTCCAAAAGCTGCATTAACTGAATTGTTTTTAGAGTTGAAAACGGAAGAAACCCCTGCTGTAGTAGAAAGAATAGTAACGGATATTGATGCAATAGTTCGTGTAATTAGTTTTCCTGGTTGGCAAAAAACAAGTTCTGGTGAACGTGAAGTTCAAAAGTCATTGCGTAAAGCATTATTGAAATATAAATTGCACAAAGATCAAATTTTATTTGAACGTGCTTATGCTTATATAAAGGAGTATTATTAAATTAGCCAACGCCTAAGCCGTACACTTTTTTAATTCGCTTAAGCCAGCACACAGGCAAAATTGCAAAAGAGTATCCTTAGCCAACACGATAAACAATACGGAAATAAAAGTACGAAAACACAACAAAGAACTGTGGTAAAAACCAAGTAATTTTTAAGTTTTTTTTGATAATATGCTCCTATTACCTTTTTTTGACTGAAAAGGTTTTAGAGTAACTACTGTTTTTTCTAATCGAAATATTGATACTTTTCCTAAAAAAAT
>JAJRPL010000303.1 GCA_024280815.1 Bacteroidota bacterium | reverse complement strand
TCTTTTTCTCTAGGTCTAGATTTTAAATACGTAATTGGGTGTGCTAAAAAATCGAATAACAAGTCATTCTCTAGCTGCCTTAAATGTACATTTATAACCTTTGTAGCACTTTTAGGAACTCTATTTTCAAAAGTTTGCGATTGATTATACCTTAATAGATAGGCTAGTAACAAAAGCACCACCAAACCAATTAAGGTATAAAGAATTTTTTTTTTCATGATTAGAATTAATCTACAAACTCAAGAAAGTCTAACAATACTTTTAATGAGTTTTTACGATTTTTTTCAGTTTCTATAATAAACTCAGAATACATAGTATTTCCTTTCATTTTACCTGTAAAATAAGCATCCTTCAGGTTGTCTTTTGCATAATCAGCAAATTCCTTTTCACTTTTACTCAAATCAGACTCAGGTATTTTACTAATTAAATTATCAATATCCATATAGAATACAGAAGAATTTTTACGAATTCTTTTTTTATGAGCACCTCCTTTAGAAACTATTCTATTGCTAACAATATCTGTCAGTCTTTTTTCTGAAGTAGTTAGAAAAATCTTTTCATCTTTTATTACAGCAAATAAATCAAACGGAGTTTTACTTGGTAAATTTAATTTATAGTAATTTTTCTTAGTCTCAAAAGCTTCATGTTTTACGCCTAATCGAATCAATCTAAATAATAATTTTTCGTTTTTTTCTGAACCTATTATTATAGTAAAATCGGGACTAACCTCTTTCTTTGTTTTCTTAACTTCAGTTTCATTATAATCATCATCATACTCATAAGTAGTATAGGCAATATCTTTCTCAACAATATCATTTAAAATAAACAACATATCGCCAGTTACCAATTCACCAACAGCTTCTTCATCTAAAATTAATGAGAACAAGTCTGCAGCAACCGAAGTTTCTTCATTATATTCAGGTAACATGCCTCCATACATTTCTGACATTAAGGCTGGGTACTCATCTAAAAGGGCCTCTGTACTCATAGCAAGGCTTACATAAGATAACACATCATCTTCATTAAAATACTTGAAAAATGACCTATCTATTTTTGATGCATAAATTTTCTTAAATGCTTTTTGCCATTTACCATTAACTTCCATTTTTGAAGTCATTCTTACTTTATCCTCTTCAAAATACAATTGTGCTATCATTGTACCAAAGCCTAACCTATTACCATTCACATTATACCCTGATCCTAATGTATAATAAAAACTTGACTTCATCATATCGTTCATCATACCACCATAATTTCCAATCCACAATGTAGCAGAAGCTTTACTATCTATAGATTTTAGATAGCTATGATTTGAAAGTATTGAGGCTCCATTATAATTAAATATTTTCTTTGCATAATTAGCATTCCAAGTACTTGAACCTCTCTTCTTGATGTCATAAAAATCTTCATCTTCATTCGCTTGTGATTCAAAGCGTTCTCTATTTGCATCAAAATACGAATATGAATCCATCCCATTTGAAAAAAGCACCATATTATCATTCCACATCAAAGTCACGTCATCATCAACAAAAGTACTTACATTTCCGTTTTTCACCATTTTACTAGTTTCATTTTCATCAAACAAACCTTCAAAAGCTTTTCTATTTGTAAGTTTCATCAAACCTGTGTGATACATAACACTATCAGTTGGTTGATAAAAATAATAGGCTTTAGCATTGACATCAAGACCAAAATCAGCGATACTATTAACTTGTTCTCTTTGCTGTTTAACTTGTTTAACCAAATATTGAATGGCTTCATAATTTTCAAATTCCTGCAAGGAAACTAAGTCAAACAATTTACCACCATCAACAGTCATTACAATTTTTGTTGTATTTGGTATTTTACTTTCTAAAGATTGTGCAAAACTTATAGTTGTTGCAATTAAGGCTAGGCTTAGAATATATTTTTTCATTGGTTTGATTTATTTTACTATTTTTATTGTGCTAAATTAGTCTTTATCTTAGTTGAGGTAACAATCAATTTATATCTACCACCATCTAATTTATATTTGCTTCAAATCAGAACTTATACGTGATTTGACTTCTTGTTTTAATTTTGTAATTTGATTTTGTTTTTTATTGAATTTCTATTTTTGATAATATCTTGAGCAGTCACCTTTAACATGATAGCTTTTTTACTTCCAGAAATTTTAGCCATTTTATTTTCTGAGGATACTATGGGTTTTGAAAAACGATAAATACTTCTGATGGAAGCTGTTTCAAAAACCTTTCTATCCTCCATATTTGTGTTTTTAATTTCCTTTGCTACATCATAATGATAACTTCTTGTAAATGTTTGTGTTGCTTTATCAAAAGCAAAGTGTTTATGATTCTTGATTCTTTGGGCTTCTTTTTTTGAACTAAAATTTGAAATTACGGTATTTAAAGCATCAACATTATTAAAACTACATGAAAGTGTAAAGATAAATTCTTCCATATCTATGGTGTTACTCACATTACTAATTCCGCTTGTATTTTTAACAGTCTTTACAATTTCTGCAAAGTGTTTTTTAACTTCGGCTTCTGAGGGTACTCTATAATTATTAACACTATCTAGTAGCATTATTGAGTTGATCTTCGTTTTACTTCTACTCAAATTTAAAGTCAAGGTAACATCACCTGAACCATCATTATTCAACGTCACTTCTTCAATAACTTCGAAACAACCTGTTAATAGTAGTAAAAGCCCTAATAACAAAGTGTAAATTCCTTTTTTAATCATAGTTGTAAATTGGTTGCAAGAATACTGATTATAACGTACTTCTTTTAAGTAAATTACTTCTTTATATTTTTATCTTAATTTACTTCATATACTAATTTCATTGTAATTGAGGCCGTTTTCTTTCTAGAACTCGTATTGAATGTACCTCCCCAAGAATAGTCTTCCTTAGAATTTTGACCTGTAATTTGAAAAATTCCCATTTTAGCAGATTTTAATTCACCTAGATTTCCGCCTGAAAATTTCGATATATTTTCAGCTCTTATTCTAGCATCTTCTGTTGCTTTTGAAATCATTTCTATTTTCAAATCTGCTAATTTTGTATAATAATACCTTGGAGATTCAGAATAAAAATGAACACCTTGATTTAATAACTCTGTGATTTCTCTTGAAATTTTCTCAATTTTATCAACTTCATTTGATTCAATTTTAATAGACTGAGTCAATTCATAAGCTACAAACTCATCTCCAATATAGTTTCCATTATCAGAATAAATTTGTTTATTTTTCCTATCAGTACTTACCGAATTATAAATAAGTTCTTTGGTATTAATTCCTTTTTCAGAAAGGTACTTGTTAATTATAGATCTATTATTTTCTAATGTTAGATAAGCTTGTTTTATATCAGGATTAGTCGCTCCGAAGCTCCCTTCCCAAACAATTAAATCTGAAGAGAAGTCTGCTTTTCCTAAACCAGTAACCTGTATTTGACCTTCTACTTTATTTCTATCTTTAAATGCTTTACCGAGAAAAAAAGAAGATGCTATTATTGCAATACCGAAAATTATAGAACTTGTATATTGTTTCATTTTTTTAAATTATATTAAACTTATAATAATACAAAGATGCGTCCTATTTCAAAAATACTACCCCCTGAAAACCGTGAAAATTACTATCCTGAAAAATGGGGTTAAATTGGTATTCTATATTTCTTTATAAAAGACAACAACCTTGCCATTTTCTTTTTTTATTGAGGTAATACTTACAGTACCGCCTAATCCTCTATTCATCATCACATCAATATTAGAATCACCTATACCAGCAGTATTATGAAAATTTAAAATATTTTCTGTTGTAAACTTATATTCTTGTTGCCAATCAGAAAACCAATCTCTTCGTAATTGTTTCACACTTTCATCATACAAAGTAGAAGAAGACCAAATGTGTGGTTCTTGAGTCATCTCTTTAACATGCTTCTGTTTCCCATCCCAAACAAACTCAATCAATTCAAGTGTATTGTTCCAATCAACAATAGTCAAGGTAAATTGCTCAACATTCTTTAAATCAATTTCACTTAATCCTTTACGGATATCATCAACTTTAAGTAAATCTTTCACAATAATTCCTCTACTTTTTTTGTAGGATGCTCTAGAAGTATGATACGAAAATCCGCCATTTAACAAACAAATCAACCTGTTCTTAGAACTAGTACCAATCCAGGTACCACCTGCTTTACCATCTTTAGGGTATTCTAATTCAACACCATCTTCTACATACTTTTCAGGAGGAAAAGCAGGCTCTCTAGA
>JAJRPL010000302.1 GCA_024280815.1 Bacteroidota bacterium | reverse complement strand
TGTAGTTATGAAGGTGATGATATGCAAATAGGTTTTAACTCAAAATTTTTATCAGAAATGCTGAATAATTTAGAGTGTAATGACATCTTATTAGAAATGTCTTTACCCAACAGAGCTGGTATTTTAACACCAATTGACGGATTAGAAGAAGGTGAAAACATAACGATGTTGGTTATGCCTGTTATGCTTAATGGATAGATAAAAAAGTTAAGCTATACTTCCCTTTCTATCTACTTGTTTTTTTTTATTTTAAAAATGGATTACTGGTACATTTATACCATTTGCATAGATAATTAGTTAATTATTTATTTTCTACCTATACATTGATTTTTTTTACTAACTTAGCAACATTAAACCCATAAATTTCACTTTTTTTATATTCTTAATATTCAAAAATAATAGTTCTTTTGTGGTTTTCTCTGAATAATAAAAACGCCGTACAACATAAAGAATTCTATGATTAGAAAATTACTCCCTATTTTAACATTATCAATATTTAATTTTATAGCTGTTGCTCAGACCACTGACTATTCTAAAGTGATTTTTAGTAGTGACATTTATCAATATAAAGAATTGGATCCTAAAACACACGAATTAGGTATAGACAAAGATTTACTAGTTGATATTGTTGGAAAACTTGGCGACTCCGTATATACAAAAAAAGAGCAAAAAGAAATTATTGACAAAGCTTGGTTGGCTTTTTCGAACCCTAAATTATTTGATTTTGTTTATAAAGATTTTGCTGTAACCACTCACAATAATTGGGGAAAAATGAATGCCAAAGGTGAATTGGTATTAGAACCAAACCCCTACCTTACCGAATGGACTGTCAGTATTGATGAAATGCCATATTTTCAATTAGCCTTAAGTAAAATATTGAGTCATTACAGTTTAATTACTTATGGTGATGATGCTGATGGTATTAAATCGTCTTTTAATGAATTATTAATCACTAAAGATATTAATTTTCAAGACCCAAAAGATGGTGATTGGGCATATTCTTACTTAGAAACTATAAATGATGAGCTTCTAAAAAAAGGGCTAGTAGCCTTAGTTACTAAAGGATATTACAATATAATTGTTTGTAAACTTATTGAAAAAGAGGAACTTACAACTCTTTTTAAAAAAATTGATTGGGACTTTATCCAGCCCTAATTTATACTATTATTACAAAAAAAACGTTTTTATTGGACAGGTTTAAGTAATAATTAGCATTTTAACTAGCTAATACTAAACTCTCTAACTAAGTATTAACATCAACCTTGATTGCTTAACTAAACCAATCATAAGTGATAAAAACAAACCCCGATGAAAAAAGTATTGCTTTTTATAATAGCAATCATATTCAGTTTTATTGCTATTGCCCAGACCACTGACTACTCTAAAGTGATTTTTAGAAGTGAAATTTATCAGTACAAAGATACCAAGCCCAAAACACAAGAATTAGGTATTGATAAAGATTTACTTATTGATATAATTAGTCAACTAGGAGATTCTTTATACACAGAAAAAGAACAAAAAGAAATTATTGACAAAGCATGGTTAGCCTTTACTAACCCTAAATTATTTGATTTTGTTTATAAAGACTTTGCTGTAACAACACTAAACAACTGGGGAAAACCAAATACTAATGGTAAATTGGTGTTAGAACCCAACCCCTACCTTACAGAATGGACTGTCAGTAATGGTGAGTTCTCTTACTTTCAATTGGCTTTAAGTAAGATATTGAATCATTACAGTTTAATTACTTACGGAGATGATGCTGAAGCTGTAAAATCTTCCTTTAATGAATTATTAATTACTAAAGATATTAGTTTTCAAGACCCAAAAGATGATGACTGGGCATATTCATATCTAGAATCTGTAAATAATGAGCTTGTAAAAAAGGGTTTGGTGGCATTGGTTACTAAAGGCTATTATAATATTATTGTCTGTAAAATTGAGAAAAAAGAAAAACTTACTGAATTATTTAAAAAGCTTGATTGGGAATTTATTCAACCCTAATTTTATAATTTATTCAATAAAAAAAACGTTCTTTGTTGCATCGTAAAAATTGCTTTTATCGATTTTTAAAAACAGAAAAAGTATCCTTAATTAATCAATGGCATTGTAATTGATTTATAATGCATTTTAAAAACATATATAATGAATAGGATATTATTATTTATACTGGTTATTACATGTAACCTTAATGCTTTGTCACAACCAGATTATTCTAAAATACGATTTTATAGTAAAATTAAAGAATATAAAGAAATCAAACCTAGCTTGAAAGGCATTGATGTAAAAAAAAGTGATGTCAATCAAATTATTACCTTATTAGGAGATTCCTTTTATACAGAAGCTGAAATTGTGGATATGACTGAAAAAATTTGGCTGTCATTTATCAACCCAAAACAATTTGATTACGTCTTTAAAGATTTAGCAATAAGATCTATCCCTAATTGGAATAAAAAGAATTATAAAGGCGAAATAGTCATTGAACCTAATCCGCTTTTAGCTTTATGGACAATCGCTGATAATGAGAAAACTTATTTTCAATCCGCACTAGGTCAACTACTCACCTATTATGGGCTTATGGGCTATGGTGAAAATGGTAAGGAGACTAAAAAGTCTATAAATAAAATGTTGTACACCAAAACAACAAAATTTAGACCTGTACGAAGTAGTGATTATACAGCCTCTTATTTAAAACATGTAAACGCTATAATAAATCCTAAAAACCTGTCTGTTTTAGTGACTACAAAATACTATTTCATTATTAGTAAAACAGACAGAAAAGAAGAAGTTTCTTCTTTATTAAAAAAAATTGATTGGCATTTTTCAATGCCTCAATAAGAAAATTTACGTTTATAACATCCTAAAACTCTTTCACTTTATGAAAGAGTTTTTTTAGTATATTCACCACATGAATTTTTTAGCACATATTTACCTCTCTGGTGAAAACGATCAAATTAAAATAGGAAATTTTATTGCCGATGCTATCAAAGGGAATAACTATAAAGAGTACGATGCTACCATCCTAAAAGGGATTTATTTTCATAGAAAGATTGATTCTTTTACAGACTCACATGCTATTGTTAAAATAAGTAAGAGACGACTCCATGAGCGATACAAACACTATGATGGTGTTATTATTGATGTGTTATACGATCATTTTTTAGCAAAAAACTGGGCAACTTACAGTCAAATACCTTTAGAAAATTATTCTAAAACCTTTTATAATTTACTCAACTCAAATTTTGACATTCTTCCAGAAAAAGTTCAAAAATTTTTACCGTTTATGATACAAGATGATTGGCTATATAACTACAGAACTATAGAGGGGATAGAAAAAGTGTTAATTGGCTTAAACAAACGCACTAAAAATAAATCACAAATGCATCTAGCCATTGAAGATTTAAAACTACACTATACAGAATTTGATTCTGATTTTTCATCCTTTTTCAATGACTTACAACAATTTTGCCTTAAAGAAATTAACAACCTCGATGAGGTATTAAAACAATAAATACATGAAAAATTTCTTACTTATTTTAATGCTATCATTAGCATTCACTCAATGTAAAAACAATAAAATACTTAAAGAAAAAGAACCTGTTGCACAAAAAGAAATTGGCTTTTTAGCCGATTCTGCTATGGTTGTTTCTGCTAGAATTGAAGCTTCAAACATTGGAGTTGAAATAATGAAACAAGGCGGCAATGCCTTTGATGCTTCAATAGCCACAAGTTTAGCTTTAGCAGTCGCTTATCCTTATGCTGGTAATATTGGTGGTGGTGGTTTTATGGTCTATCGAAATAATGATGGTTCAATTGGTGCACTCGACTATCGAGAAAAAGCACCTTTGGCTGCAACTAAAGATATGTATCTTGATAAAGACGGAAATGTAATTCCTGAAAAAAGTACGTTAGGTGCTATGGCTGTAGGTGTACCTGGTTCTATTGGAGGCTTGTTTGATATTCATGAAAAATTTGGATCAATGCCTTTTGAAAAATTGATACAACCTGCGATTGATTTAGCTACAAAAGGTGTTGTTGTTACACAAAAACAAGAAACAGTCAATAACAACTATAGACCTCTGTTTGAAAAAGCAAATCATAGAACAATTTTATTAGATAAAGACTGGAAAACTGGTGATACCATAAAATATCCGGCATTAGCAGCAACATTAACACGTATCAGAGACCATGGTAGAGATGAGTTTTACAAAGGAAAAACAGCAACAATGTTAGTTGATTACGTAAAAAAATTAGGTGGAGTAATCACCAAAGAAGATTTAGCTAAATACCAAGCCAAATGGCGTAAACCAACTACATTTACG
>JAJRPL010000301.1 GCA_024280815.1 Bacteroidota bacterium | reverse complement strand
TATTATGTCTAGCACAAAAATCCCTGAAGACCACATTCCGTATTGGGATTATGATGCACCAAAAATTCCAAATGAGCCACGTGATGCATCTGCTGCAGCTATAACCGCTTCTGCATTATTAACGTTACAAGAGTTTGTTCCTGAAAAAAGCCAAGAAATGATTGCTTATGCCGAAAGTATTTTACGAAGATTATCTACTGATGATTATTTAGCTAAATATGGCGAAAATCAAGGTTTTATTTTAAAACATTCTGTAGGGAATATTCATACAGGAGAAGAAAATGATAAACCTTTAAATTATGCCGATTATTATTATTTAGAGGCATTAACGAAATGGAAAGCCGTTAAGTAAATTATGAATATGGTATAAAATAGCAGTATTTTTTGACAAAATAGTATGTTAAAGTTATTGGCTTTTTTCTTAATTTTGGAGTCTATCAAAATTAGAAATAATAAATTAATTAAATAAGACAAATGAGTAAAATTACAGAACATGATATTGCAAAAATGATAGATCATTCATTACTGCATCCTACAATGACAGATACTATCTTGAAAGATCAATGTGAATTAGCAAAGAAATTTGATGCTGCTTCAGTATGTATAAAACCTTATGCTATTAAAATGGCAGTAGAATTGTTAAAAGGTTCTGACGTGATGGTTGGTACAGTAATTGGTTTTCCTCACGGCAGCAATACAGTTGAAGTAAAGGTCTTTGAGACAAAACAAGCTATTGCTGATGGAGCTGTTGAAATTGATATGGTGGTGAATATTGGTAAAGTGTTGAGTGAAGAATGGGCTTATATAGAAGCAGAAATTAAAGCATTACAAGATATCTGTAAAGCAAATGATGCTGCTTTAAAAGTGATTTTTGAAAATGATCATTTACCAGAAGATAAATACAAAATTAAATTGTGTGAAATCTGTACAAAATTAGAAGTTGCCTTTGTAAAAACATCTACAGGATACGGATTTACAAAGCAACCTGATGGTAGCTATAATTATAAAGGAGCAACAGAGCATGATTTAAAATTGATGCGTAAGCACTCTGCTGATAGTGTTGAAGTTAAAGCTGCAGGTGGCGTACGTACATTAGCAGACACATTAAAAGTGCGTTCTTGGGGCGTAACTAGAATTGGAGCTACAGCAACCGAAGCAATTATTATGGAGTTTAGAGGGCAAAATCCTGATGATGCTCCAGTAGTTGGAGGTTATTAATAATAAACATTAGAGTAAAGGGAAGTTTTAAACTTCCCTTTTTCTTTTTAAATTATGGATAAAAAAACTACCAAAATAGTATACCATTTTTTAAGTTCGACAGATAAAGAAGTTCAAGCCGATTTAATTATAGGTTTCGGACATTTTGATTTAAGAATACCCAAACAATGTGCAGCTCTCTTCAATAAAGGTCTTGCTCCCAAAATTTTATTTACTGGCGGTGTTGGAGCCGGAAGTGCAGATTTTAAAAATGCAGAAGCTATAGAGTTTTTAAATCATGTAAAAAGCAACTATCCAGAAATTAAAACAGAACATATTTTAATTGAGTCTACATCAACCAACACAGGTGATAATTTAAAAAATTCAATTGATATCCTTAAAGAGAAAAATTTGTTTAATTCTCTAAAACGTATTATTTTAGTTGCCACACCAACACGTCAATTAAGAGTCTCTTTAACAGCAAAAAAATATTTCAAAAATGCTGTACTTGTTAATTTACCTCCAAATTCATCTTTTGAGACTGACAAGCAAATGAATACGAACAAAGGCATTGATTTTGAAGAGCATCTTTTAGGAGAACTTAAAAGAATAGTAGACTATCCAACGTTAGGGTTTGCTTGTAGTACAAATATTCCTTCAGAATTAAAATCTTTACTATAAAATTTAAAATCAAGAAAATGAAAATTTTTAAAAGAACAATCCTACTAAGTATTATCCTACAATTATCATTTATCTGTATCGTAATTGCACAACCAAAAAAGCAATTGATTGATATTCAAATCACACCCGTAAAAACTGGATGGACGTATACCTTTGGTGAAACGGCTAGTTTTAAAGTTAGTGTTTTTAAAAACGGACAAGCATTTGATACTGAAATCCATTATGAATTAGGCTTAGAACGGATGCCTTTTCTTAAAAAAGGAGATATCACCCTTAAAAAAGGAACTGCAAAAATTAAAGGCATAAAGTTAAAAACACCAGGGTTTGTACGATGTACCATTACTGTAGAATATAATGGGGAAAAATATTATAAGTGGGGTACTGCAGGGTTTGAGCCTGAAAAAATTAAACCAACAGTAAAAATGCCTAATGATTTTGATGAGTTTTGGACTTCTGCCAAAAAGGAACTTTCTGAAATCCCTATAGATGCAATAGTAACATTAAAACCTGAATTGTGTACTGCTGATATTAATGTATATCATGTTAACTTACAAAACATCAAAATGCCACTTTCGTGGAGAGGAACAAGTCGGTTTTTTGGAATGTTATCCGTTCCTAAAAAACCAGGAAAATACCCAACGATTTTAGAAGTACCTGGTGCAGGTATACGTTCTTATGGACGTGATGATAGAGCAGCAAAAGAAGTCATCGTTTTTAAAGTAGGTATTCATGGAATTCCTGTAGATATGGATGAAAATGTATATAAAAGTTTAGCAACAGGTTCACTTGCAGGCTATGAACGCTTTAATTTACGTAGTAAAGACGATTATTATTACAAACGTGTCTATATGGGTTGTGTAAGAGCGATTGATTTCATCTATACATTACCTGAATTTGATGGAGAAAATCTAGCCGTTACCGGAGGAAGCCAAGGAGGTGCATTATCTATCGTAACCGCAGGATTGGATAATCGTGTAAAATATTTAGCAGCTTTTTATCCAGCTTTATCTGATTTGACAGGTTATTTACATGGAAGAGCTGGCGGATGGCCTCATATGTATCAAGTCTATAACAAAAAAGAGAATCCAAATTGGATAACAACAACTTCGTATTATGATGTAGTAAATTTTGCTAAAAAACTAAAAGTACCAGGATGGTATTCTTGGGGTTATAACGATCATATTTGTCCACCAACATCTATGTTTTCTGCATACAATTCAATAACAGCACCTAAAGAATTATACCCATATTTTGAAACAGAGCATTGGACATATCCAGAACAGTGGGATGAAGGGACAAATTGGCTTTTAGAAAAATTAAAAAAGAAATAAAACAAACCAGATTAGTTATGGAAGAAAATAATAAATCGTCAAGACGTAGTTTTTTAAAATCAACAGCTTTAATATCAGGAGGTCTAATCGGGAGTTCTCTTTATGCTTGTACTAATACCGACACTACTTCACTAAATAAAGAAAAAGATATAATCCATTTTTCTTTACCCTCTGGTTTTAAAAGTGATAACACTAAAGTCTCTGGATTACTTTTTTCACAAATAGGTTATAATTTAGGAGAAACGGCACGTATCATTATTAGGATGCCTGAAAATAAATTATTATCAAAAGATGCTATTTGTAAATTGATTCCCTCAGAAAATGAAAAAAAACACGAATCTAATATTGAATATTGGGGAGAACTTTGGAAAAGCCATTGGTGGGTTATTGAATTTAAAAATCTAAAAGAAGAAGGTGAGTGGGCTATTGAAATAGCAAATAAAGGAGCTGTTTTATTCCGTAATAAAGGGTTTAAAGTGGCTAAAAATATACTTTGGGAAAGCACTTATGAATGGTCTTCTGTAGATATGCTAGAAAGACGTAAACATTTCAGCAAAGTTGGTGGTTGGCAGGATGCAGGTACCTTATGGGTAGAGGGCCCAGCCCAAAGTGCTGCCATTATTTCTCTTTGTGATTTAGCTAAAAATGAAAATAAGTTACTTGATGATACTTTTTTAAAACGTGTATATGAGCAAATTACTATTGGATCAGATTACTTGGTGAAAACTCAAGAACGAGCTAAAAAAAATGGCCATGCAACAGGTGCTATGTGTCATGATTTGCTAGAGCAAGAAAAATATGTTTTACCCAATGATACGGTTAAAGCTGTAGTTGCACTGTATAAATCTGCTTTAGCATTACCAACTACTTTTGCAGTTCAGAAAGCAACATACAAGGCAGCTGCAGACTTAGGTTTACAATGGTTATTAACCAAAGCCAAGCCATCAGGAGATATTGGCTTTAATAGAAGACAGAGAGGCTTGTCAAAAGACACGGTTATTCCAAAGGACGAATGGCTAACACGAGATTTAATTTCTTTATGTTGGGCAGCTTTAGAAAGTTTTAAAAATGGTAATACAGCTCATAAAGAAGTTTGTATAGATTTTGCTAATAAGATTATAAAACGGCAGTTTACTGAAGAAAATAGAGAACAGACATATTACGGACATTTTAAAGAGTTTGATAGCTTACCACATAGCCAGAGTTTATGGATACATGGTGTTGAAAAAACCTATGGAGCAGATGTTGGAGGGATTTTTCCTAATTATATACTTTCCTTTTTTGAAATGTTACGTTTATGGCCAGATGATAAAGAGGCTCCTCAATGGAAAAAAGCCCTTAAAAATTATGCGTACGGATTTCTAATACCTACCTGTAAACAAAACCCTTTTTATATTGTTCCGTTAGGTGTTTTCGGTAAAGAAGGCCCACTTTGGTTTACAGGACCATTTCATGGTACAAATACCATTTATGGTTATACCGCAGCCTTAGCTTTAAGGCTATCAAAACTATTTAATGAGCCTATCTTGAAAGAAATAGCCATAGGTAATTTACAGTGGATTGCTGGATTGAATGCAGGTGTTACCAAAGAAAATTTAAAAGCTAGTGTTGTCTATTCAGAAGATATTCCTGAAGACTTAGCACTACCAAGTAGCATGATTTGCGATATTGGTAACAGAAGTGCTGGTACATGGTTTAGAACAAGAGGTGTTGTTTGTAATGGATTTTCTACAGGTACGCAGTTTGTGATGGATGTAGACCCTACTAAAGAAAATGACGGCCCTTTTTCATTTACAGATGAAGATTGGATTCCGCATTCAGCAGCTTGGATAACAGGGTTGATAGAGTTAACTAAATTGACATAAACGCATTACTTTTTATTAGGTTTTTCTTCATTTGTTTTTTCAGATGAATTATTTATATAATGAACCCAATCGGTACATCTGTCTATCCAACCAGACAAATGCCCATCTTTACCTGTAGCCAACGAAAAACCATGACCTCCATAAGGGTAAATATGCATTTCTGCTGAAACATTATTTTTTTGTAAGGCTTCATAATACACGATGCTATTCTTTACAGGTACCGCTTTATCATCAGATGAATGTATTAAAAGTGCAGGTGGTGTATCTTTAGTGACTTGCAGTTCATTAGAAAAATTTTTAAGTAATTCTTCTGAAGGGTTATCACCTAATAACGCTTTTTTTGAACCTTGATGAGTAAATTCACCATTAAAAGAAATCACAGGGTAAACCAAAATAGAAAAATCTGGCCGACTACTTTGTTGCTCAATAGAGTCTTTAGCCTGTAAATTTCCTTTGTCATAATGTGTAGATAATGTAGACGCTAGATGTCCACCAGCTGAAAAACCCATAATTCCTATTTTATCAGATGCTATATTCCAGTCTTTTGCATGATAACGTACCATTCGCATAGCACGTTGTGCATCCAATAATGGCGATTTATGACGTACTATATAGTTCTCTGTTGTAGGCAACCTATATTTTAATACTATGGCTGCAATTCCTTTTGTGTTTAACGCTTTTGCAATATCTCTACCTTCCCAATAATAAGCTAAATTCCAATAACCTCCACCAGGACAAATAATTACTGCTTCGCCAGTTTCCAACCCTTTTGAAGGTAAGTAAACCGTTATATTTGGCTTATGTATGTTTTTTAAAAAGTATATACCTTTGTTTATAAATGATTCTTCTTGCTCTCCATTTGCTTTGTAGTTTGGGATTTCTCCTTCTTCCCATAATGGCAAAGTGTAATTTTGTGCATTTATAGTTAATGAGCTAATAAATAGACTTAGTAAAATGATGTAAGTTTTCATTTTTATATTAATTTTATGAGCAACTAAGTTATGCTATTTTTTTATTGATAAGGTATTCAAAACAAAAGAATTAACAATTATGAGTTTTGAAAAATCTATACGTTAAATTTACTGTGATTTCATGACAGTACAGGATAGATAGAAAAAAATCATCCTATACTTTAGTAAAATTTTACGCCTTTTAAAACTTAATAAGTATGAGTGCTACCATGCGACCACCTGATAAACTAGATTATTCACTCACAGGAGAGAATGCAAATAAAGCAATTGAGCTTGGCCTTGCTGAGGCTGATTGGTATCAAAGTCCGATATCTCGAGCAGATTTACGTAAGTTATTAGTTAGAAGAAACGGACCTGCCATTAGAGATACACTATTGCTTATTTTAATATTAGTAAGCACAGCAACCGCCACTACGCTATTGTGGGGTACGTGGTGGGTAGTCATTCCTTATGCAATATATGCTGTATTTTACGCTACAAGTTCTGATTCAAGATGGCATGAATGCAGTCATAGCACTCCTTTTAAAACAGATTGGATGAATACTGTTGTCTATGAAGTAGCATCTTTTATGGTGATGAGAGAATCTGTAGTTTGGCGTTGGAGCCATACAAGACATCATAGTGATACAGTTATTGTGGGTCGTGACCCTGAGATTCAAATACCTCGCCCTCCAAATATGACTGCACTTTTTCTTTCACTTTTTAATTATGGAGTTTATAAGTCATATTACCCTAGTTTAATTCGTCATGCTTTTGGAAAAATTACCGAAGTAGAAAAAACCTATGTTCCAGAGACCGAATTCTGGAAAATTTTCAGAAATGCACGAATTATATTAGTTATATATACCTTAATTATTATTTCTGCAATTGTCTTACAGTCATGGATTCCTATTTTTCTATTCATATTACCTCATGTTTTTGGCACTTGGGTAATGATTGTTCACAATACAACTCAGCATGCAGGACTTGCTGAAAATGTTTTAGATCATCGTTTAAATTGTAGAACCGTGTATATGAATCCGATAAGTCGATTTATTTACTGGAATATGAACTACCATTTAGAGCACCATATGTATCCTTTGGTACCTTACTATTCACTTCCAAAACTTCACGAATTAATTAAAGTCGATAGTCCCCCAGTTTATACATCAATTTATGCTGCTTGGAAAGAAATTTATCCTGCCATTAAAAAACAAGTTAAAGACCCTACTTATCATGTTAAGCGTAAACTACCAGGTTATAAACAAGTCATTGATGATAATTTAATTCAATCGAATGGACTAGCCGATAAAGAAGGATGGATTAACGTTTGTCAAGCTAATAAGATTGAAAATGAAGATGTTGTTCGTTTTGATTATCTCAAAAAAACCTTTGCAATTTATCGCGATAATAAAAATAAACTCTATGCAACTGATGGTATTTGTACACACGGAAACACACATTTAGGTTCGGGTTTTGTTAAAGGTAAAACCATAGAATGCCCTAAGCATAACGGACGTTTTAATTTAACCGATGGTTCACCAGCAAGAGCACCAATCTGTCGTGGACTTGCAACCTATCCTGTTGAAGAACGAGATAATGATATTTGGATAAATGTTACTAAAGCAGGTGGCGTTGGAGCACGAGAAGTAAAGAGCTATACGCTGAGTGTTGTTAGTAATAATAACGTATCTACTTTTATAAAAGAATTAGTTCTTACGCCAATTGATAGTAATGAAAAGATTGAATTTTTACCAGGAGATTATATTCAAATTGACATACCAGAATATGAACAAATCCAATTTAGTGAATTTGAAATTCCTGAACCTTATGCTTCAGTTTGGAAGCGTCATAACTTATTCAATCTAACGTGTAGCAACAGTGAGACACACAGAAAAAATAATTATTCAATTGCCAGTAATGGTGTTACAGAGCAAGAATTAAGATTTAATATTCGTATCGCTACCCCGCCTCCAGGTCAAGACTGTCTACCAGGTATTGGCTCTAGTTATCTGTTTAACTTGAAACCTGGTGATGAACTTACAGCAATTGGTTCCTTTGGAGATTTTCATATAAAACCAACTCATAAAGAAATGGTGTATATAGGTGGTGGGGCTGGAATGGCACCCATTAGAGCACATCTATCTCATCTTTTTGAAAATGAATCAACAGCTCGTAAAGTGAGTTATTGGTACGGAGCTAGGTCTAAGCAAGAAATATTTTATGAAGAATACTTCAAGAACATTGAAGATAAATATCACAATTTTGATTTCCAAATAGCACTTTCTGATGCTTTAGAAAACGACCAATGGAAAGGTCACCAAGGATTTATACACGAGGTTGTTTTTGAAAACTATCTAAAAAACCATACAAATATACAAGGCGTTGAATTTTATTTATGTGGCCCACCAATGATGATTAAAGCTTCTATTAAAATGCTTACAGACTTAGGCGTAACCAATGAGCAAATAGCTTTTGATGAGTTTTAAGGTGAAAAAGTGCTGTATTCTATTAGTAATTTATATATTCTTGAAAATGGATAGTTTATTATGCTTAAAAGCAATCTATAAATCAGAAAAAATGATGCTTAAAACCTAACAATTAGTTACCTTTATAAATCGAAATTTAGACACATGAGGATTTATCCATTTTTAGTTTTTTTAGCACTTACAATCGTTTCTTGTACAAGAAATAGTAAAGAGGATAAGCTATTTGTAAAGAAAAATCCAAACCAAACAAATATTTTATTCAATAATAAACTTACAGAAACAGATACACTTAATTATATGAACTATCCGTATTTGTATATGGGTGGAGGTGTAGCAATTGGAGATATTAATAATGATAATATTCCTGATATTTATTTTACAGGAAACATGGTAGATGACAAACTATATTTAGGTAAAGGAAATATGAAGTTTGAAGATATTACAAATAAAGCCTTTAAAAATTTAGATAAAAGATGGCATACTGGAGTTACCATGGCAGATGTAAATAATGATGGTTTTTTAGATATTTATGTAAGTGTTTCAGGTAAAAATGCTCCTAGAAATAATTTATTATATATCAATAATCAAAATTCAACGTTTACAGAGTCTGCAAAAAAATATGGATTAGATGATACAGGGCATAGTACCCAAGGTACTTTTTTCGATTATGATAAAGATGGTGATTTAGATTTATATGTAGCCAATTATCCTTCAACAAAATTTTTAGCTCCAATAGCATACTACAAATCCAAAATGGACAGTTTAACCCTAAAAGATTCAGATAGACTATATAAAAACAATGGAGACAACACTTTTACTGATGTAACAGACGAGGCTGGAATTCTAAACTTCGGATTATCATTAAGTGTTACTGCGGCAGATATAAATAATGATGGATGGACAGATTTGTATGTATCTAATGATTTTGCAGGACCAGATTATATGTACATCAACAATCAAGACGGAACTTTTAAAAATACGATACAACAATCTACCAATCATACTTCTTATTTCGGAATGGGTGTTGATATCGCTGATTTTAATAATGACGGATTATTAGATATCCTACAATTAGATATGACTCCAGAAGATAATTATCGTTCAAAAGCCAATATGGCAAGCATGAGTACAGAAAAATTTTGGGACGGTGTACAGTCAGGGTTCCATCATCAATATATGATCAATTCAATACAATTGAATAGAGGAAATAGTACCGACAGTATTCCTGTTTTTAGTGAAATGAGTCGTTTGGCAGGTATATCAACTACAGATTGGAGCTGGTCGCCATTATTTGTAGATTTAGATAATGATGGTTGGAAAGATGTTTTTATTGCCAATGGTACACGTAGAGAAATTAATAATAAAGATTATTTCATCAATCTAGGTGAAGGTAGTATGTTTAACAAAGACAGTCAGCTACAATCTTCATTAAATATCCCTTCACAAAAAATTGACAACTATGCTTTTAAAAATAATGGTGATTTAACTTTTTCAAAAGTAAATGATGACTGGGGGTTAAGTTTTTATGGGTATTCTAATGGAGCTAGTTATGCTGATTTAGATGGAGATGGAGATTTAGATTTAGTAATATCCAATATAGACTCAACCGCTGTGGTATTCGAAAATAGAGGTGCCGATTTTCACAACAGAGGATATCTAAGATTTTCTTTCAAAGGTTCAGAAAAAAATCCATTTGGTATTGGTGTAAAGGTGAAAATTGAAAGTAATGATAAGATACAGGTTCAAGAATTAACTACAACACGAGGATTTCAATCGTCATCAGAACCTAAACTACATTTTGGATTAGACACCATAAAGAATATCGATAAAGTAATAATTACTTGGCCAGATGGCAAAACAGAAGAGTTAATAAACATAAAAGGCAATCAAGAAATTAACGTTGACTATGCCAACGCTAGCTTAAATAAGACTCAACCAGAAATTAATAAAAACTCATTTTTTACTGAAGTAACAAAATCTTCTGGTATTAAATATACTCATGTTGAGAATGCATATAATGATTTTGAACATGAAATATTATTGCCACATAAAACTTCTAATTTCGGCCCAGGTTTAGCTATTGCAGATGTCAATAACGATGGTTTAGATGATTTTTTTGTAGGTGGGGCAGCAAATCAATCTGGTATGCTATATATTCAAAATAAAGACGGAACCTTTATACCTACAAAAACTCAGCCATGGTCACAACATAAAAACAGTGAAGATATGAATGCTGTATTTTTTGATGCTGATAGTGATGGCGATCAAGATTTATATATTGTAAGTGGTGGGAATGAGTTTTTACCAGATTCTAAGAAATTACAAGACAGAATTTACATCAATAATGGTAAAGGGAAATTTAGTTACTCGTCTAAAGCGTTGCCAACAGTAAATCAAAGCGGTTCTTGCGTAAAACCTTTTGATTATGATAATGACGGTGATTTAGATTTATTTGTTGGCGGTAGATTAATTCCTAGAAAATATCCTTATCCAGCTGATAGTTATATTTTGAGAAACGACTCTAAAAATGGGAATGTAAAATTCGCAGACGTAACCTCAGAAATCGCACCAACATTAAAAGAGTTAGGTTTAGTAACCGATGCTGTTTGGAGTGATTATGATAAGGATGGGGATATTGATTTAGTTATAGTAGGCGAATGGATGCCAATAACAATCATTGAAAATAATAATGGTACTTTTACTAAAATAGAGAATGAGAGCTTTAAAAATACTACAGGCTGGTGGTCAAGTATTGAGACTAAAGATATGGATAATGATGGTGATGATGATTTTATTGTAGGAAATTTAGGGTTGAACTATAAATACAAAGCAACATTAAATAAAACATTTGATGTTTTTGTAAGTGATTATGATAAGAATGGATCACAAGATATCATACTCGGTTATTATAATGACTCAATACAATACCCTGTACGTGGAAGACAATGCTCTTCGCAACAAATTCCAAATATTAAAAGAAAATATATAGATTATAATTCTTTTGCTAGTGCAACCTTAGAAGATATTTATACCAGTACCGCATTAGAGAATTCATTGCATTATTCTGCACAAACCTTTGCTTCTAGTTATATTGAAAATTTAGGAAATGGTAAGTTTCAATTAACACAACTTCCTAACTTAGCACAGTTATCTTCTATAAATACTATGATTATTAAAGATTTTAATAATGACAAAATTCAAGATGTTTTAGTTGCAGGAAATCTATTTGCGTCTGAAATAGAAACACCACGTAATGATGCGAGTATGGGACTCTTACTTTTAGGTAAAGAAAATGGAGGCTTTACAGAAACACCAACACAACAAAGCAAATTCTTCGCTTCTAAAGATGTAAAAGATATAGTCGTATTAAAAACCACTAAAGGTTTTAGCATACTAGTTGCAAATAATAATGATAAACTACAATTGTATAAATTCAATACAAATTAATTTGTCTGAGTTCTAGTATAACGTGAGTTCGATATAACTTTTCAAAAAAGTAATAATTGTTTAGTATCTACAAGGTCTCTTTTTAACGAAGGTTTTTTCTCTGCAAAATTATAAGCAATTAAAGCAGAAAAAATATTAGTAAAATAATTTACTGGACTTCTATGCCTTGAATGTTCAACTTGAAAAATATTTTTAAGTTGGTCAAAAATAGTTTCAATGATTGCTCTTTTTCTTAAATGATAGGCATCAATTAAAGGAGTTACCGTTGTACTTTTCATATTTCTTTTTAGTTTGGTTATAAGGTGTATTCCATTGGAGAATAAATTTGTGAAAAGTTCTTTGGACAAGTATCCTTTATCTCCAAATAATTTACCGAAAAGGCGTTTTAAAAAGCTTTTTGTTTTCAAAGGTTTTCTATCATCTACATTCCCTTTAGTTATCATAAAGTCTATGATTCCACCACAATCATTGGTTACAATATGAAGTTTAAATCCATAAAACCATCCTAAAGAGCAATGTCCTCTTTCTGCTAAAGTCTTAAACGTTTTATGTTGATGTATTCTTCTATTATGACAAACTCTGAGTGGTGTAGAATCTATAAAACTAATACCATTGCAATCTGATAAACCAAGTGTTTTAAGATAGATGGCTAAAGGCATAAAACTTTGTTGTTTTAATTCAACCATTCTAGTGTAACTCACTAAATCTGGAAATTCTTTTTTAAGGTATTTACAAACATATCCTGTATAAAAAATTTTAAAATTTCTAAAGCCAGAAATATGAAAAAGAACTTCAATGGTCATTACTTCAGATAAAGACATTTTACTTCTTCTAATTCTCTTTTTACCATTCGATAAAAGACTTTTCTCCCAAAAAGGAACAAATTCTTTACAAAAATCATCAAAAGAACAGAATATTTGTGTAATTTTAGTATCAGAAATCATAGCGAAAATATTAGTTAAATATTTGATTATCAATACTTAAATATACTAATTTTTTCGCTTTTTTAAAAATAAAAATCACCTTTTTTATATCGAACTCACGTTAGTATAGATTCTTTTTAATGTTGGAATGCTTTGTTCTCTTATTCTCATCAAACCTCACAGATTTCAACTTGTCTGCCAAGGAAGAAAGCCTATGATACCTGTCTAGCAGTTTAAAAATAGACAGTGACATCAAAAAAATTGTAACGAAAGAGGACTATCAAATAAATTTTCAATACTCGTTTAAGCATTCATTTAATGTTATATAGAATGAATTTATTAGTCAAAAAAAAAGCTGAGGTTTTAAAACCTCAGCCTTTTAACTAATTATAAAATACTAATTCAAATTAATATCCAGCATTTTGTATTAAAGAACCACTACTAATACTTACTTCTGAAGCAGGGAAAGGCAATAGTAAATGTTTACTTACATCAAAAGCAGTTGTTTGATCAGAACTAAAATCCCAAGAAGTCATATCTATTTTACCAGCTTTATGCCAGCGTATTAAATCGTACCATCTCCAAGATTCTTCACCAGACAGTTCAGCTACTCTTTCTTCCATAATCCACTGTAAAATTACATTCTCATCAGTTTCAGCCATATTTCTATCAGCAGGAACTGCACTAGAAGGACTAGCAGAGTTTCTTGCTCTTTCTCTAATTTTGTTTAGTAAACCTATAGCCACACTTTTATCTCCGCCAGACATTAATATGGCTTCAGCTTTCATTAGCATTACATCTGCCAATCTAAGTACTCTTGCATTGTTAAAACTTGTTTTTCCAAGTCCATCAACCACATCTTTAGCAGTATATTTAGATATAATACCACCAGCAACTGTCATAGCCATTCTAGGATCATCAGCTTCAAATGAAGCTTGCAGTTTAGCAGAAGGCAACATGTACCTAGCTCCTCCAACAGACCAGTGTTTACTAAAAAACCCCCAAAAACCCCCTAAATCACCAATAACATTAAAATCATCTATAGGTACCCAGATATTGTTGTTTCCAGAATCAGCATTCCCAAATTGTAATTCAAATAAAGACTCAGCTCCATTTTCTTTTTCTCCATCAAAATTATCACCGAAATTTGATAATAAAGAATAGCCTAGGCCATCAATTTGATCAAAAGCAGCGATTGCTAGGCCTAAATGTCCGCCATTATAACCATTTATAGTTGCTTTATGCAATAAAGCTTTACCCAAGATACCTAAAGCAGAACCTTTAGTTATTCTTCCTGTATTTGGAGCTGCCCAACTATCAGGTAATAAAGCAGCAGCAGCTGTTAATTCACTAATAGCATAGTCTAACACTTCACCTGAAGCACTATTAGATGGAACAAATGCCAAATCTTTTATAGTATTAACTATTAATGGAGGAGTATCATAGTTTATTGCCAAATGAAAATACATATAAGCTCTCATAAATCTAGCTTCTCCTTCATAGGTGTTTTTAAGTTCCATATCATCAACAAAAACTTGATCTCCATATTCAGCCATATACTCCAACGTAAGGTTCATTCTGTTTACCAATTGGTAAGCCAATTTATAATAATCAGAAGTTGAAGCATCAGTAGCTGTTAGTGACCCAAATACTTCATAAGGATCAGGTTGGTTTGAGGTTAACATATCATCTCTCATTAATGCTATTGCATTTAAATATGTTCTTGGTGTGCCATTAACCCCAGTATAATTTTTATAAAACTGAGTTAATTTTGCATAGCCACCAATTACAGCTTTGTTATAGTTATCAGTGCCTCCTTCAGAGAAAAAGCTAACAGCAGTTTGCTTTGCGAAAGGTGCATCTAAATCTTTATCGGTACATCCTTGTACAATAAGCACGGTAAATAGTATAGTAAGTACCTGCTTAAATAGATTGTATTTTTTCATAATTTATATTTCTTAAAATGTTAAATTCATACCTAACAACCATGAAGTTGCAGGTGGATTCAGATCTGTATTACTTAAAATATTTGCATCAGGATCTAGACCTGAATAGCTAGTGAATAAAGCAACATTATTTCCACTTACGTAAAATCTTAAATTACTTAAATTAAGTTTTGAGATAAACTTCTCATCAAAAGTATAACCAATTTGAAGATTTTGCAATCTTAAATAATCAGCATCTTCTACATATCGACTTGAAAATCTATTATTCTTAACAGTATCACCATATAAAGCTCTTGGAACTGTATTTGAAGGATTAGATGGTGTCCATCTGTCAAGAACTGTGGATAGTTGATTTCCATCACCAGCCATGCCTTCTCCACTCATTTTAACCCAATTGACTTTTTGTACATCACCAACACCTTGCCATTGTAAAGATACATCAAAACCTTTATAATTTGCACCCATATTGAAACCGTAATAATAGCCAGGTATTGTTTTACCTAATTTTGTTCTATCATTAACATTTATTAATCCATCAGGTGAATCGCTTTTAAACTCACCTGTAGCAGGGTTTCCATATAAATCAGCAAAACGTACATCACCAGGAGAAATATCATCATGTGCACCATCTTGGTCTGTATGAGTTGCTTTCCATGCATCAACTTCAGCTGGCGTTTGAAAAATGCCTTCCATTTGATAACCATAAATAAACCCTAGAGAACTACCTACTTGCGTACCATATGTACCACCTAGCACAGTTCCTTCTGCAAGATTTTCAGTCAATTTTTCAACTTTGTTAGTCACTGTAGTTAAGTTCATACCAAAGTTATATCCAAAATCATCACCAATTTTATCATTCCAATTTAGACTTAATTCAATTCCTTTATTTGATACTTCTGCTAAATTAACTTGAGGGTTTCTATTTACCCCAAAGGTCATTGGTAATGGAAAAGCTTGAAGAATATCAGTAGTTAAACGATTGTAATAATCAAAAGAAAAGCCTAAACGATTGCCTAATGCAGCTCCATCAAACCCAATATTTGTGGTTGTACTAGTTTCCCAGCTTAAATCAGGAGTTGGAATACCTGGCTGAAAAGCACCTCCTATGTTAAAGCCTGCTCCTTCATTACCTAATAAACTATAACCAGGGGCAAGCGATATTGATGCTAAATAAGAATATGGCAATGTTTCTTGATTACCCGTTTGACCCCAACTTACTCTGAACTTTAAATCATCTAACCATGATGCATTTTCCATAAATGCCTCATCAGAAACACGCCATGCAGCAGAAGCTCCGAAGAAATCACCAAAACGATTTCCTGGTGCAAATACAGAAGAGCCATCTCTACGATAAGAAGCATCTATATAGTATTTAGAATTAAAGTTGTATGAAAATTTAAATAATGTTCCAGTCAATATTTTACGTTCTTTAAAACTTTCAATACCCTGATTTTCAGTAGAGTTAAAGCCTGTTCTTTCTAAATCTTCGAAAATAGGGTTATCAGCCCCTGATTGATTCCAATTTGTTCCAACTTTTTGTTTTGAAATATTCATCAATAATTGGAAATTATGGTCATTAATCTCTTTTGTGTAACTAGTTAAGAACTCAGTTAACACACTAAAATTGGTTAAGTTTCGATGTAAAAGATTTGTAACAGGTAATGAGTTAACATGAAAATTAAAATAGCGTTTAGATCTAACACGTTCTCTAACATTATTATTCCAATCAACCCCTAAAGTTCCTTTAAAAATTAGGCCTTCTAATGGAGAAATTTCTGCATATACAGAACCTAAATTTCTAAGTATACTATATTGGTCTTGCCCAATACTACTAACTGCTAAACTATTTATACCTGTTGCTCCAGTACTAGAAGGACCCCATAAATCTCCTCCACCATCACGTACACGTGCAAAACCTGTTGGATCATTAGCGTCATAAATAGGCTGCCACGGGGCTTTAAATGCCTCAGATGGTAAGTTCATATTTCCTACGACACCTTTAGCATCATCATTTTCTGAATGTGTGATTCTTAAAGTTTCACCCAATTTTAACCATTTAGTGACTTTGAAATCTGAAGTTAATGTAGCATTATAACGTTTTAATTTATTATGAATAATGGTACTTTCTTGATTAGAAATCCCTCCAGAGAAAAAGAAATTTGCTTTTTCGCTTCCACTTTGTACACTAAAACTATAATCTTCTGTCAATGCATTCTTATTTTGAATTGCATCTTGCCAATTGTACGTTTGGCCATTTCCTAAATATGCAGGATCATTAGGGTCAATAAATCCAGGAATTGCTTGACCAGCATTTGTACGTTCTTCAGTTAATAGATTTGTATATTGTGTTGTATTTAAAACATTATAAGTATCACGAACATTTCTAACTCCACGTCTTGCACTAAAGTTAAAAGTAGTTTTTCCACCTTTACCTCTTTTTGTTTCTATTAATATTACACCATTTGAAGCTCGCATTCCATAGACTGCTGTTGCAGCAGCATCTTTTAATACAGATATAGAAGCAATATCATTTGGGTTAATTAAATTTAAAATATTTTGAGAACCTCTTATATCACTTGCACCAGCACTAGAGGCAAAAGCAGTTGCACCAGCTCCAAATTCTGAAATTGGCACACCATCAATAACATACAAAGGGTCATTAAACCCTAAAGTACCTACACCTCTAATACGAATTGTAGGTCTCGCATTTGGGTCACCAGATGCTGATTGTACCAAAATACCAGAAGTGGTACCTTGTAATGCAAATTAAGGAGAAGCCTGAACACTTGCTTCAATTTGCTTCGAAGTTATTTGAGAAACAGCAGAAGTAATATCTCTCTTTTTTCTTGTACCATAACCAATAACAACAACTTCATCTAATGCACTTGCATCTTCTGCCAAAGTTATATTAATGGTATTGTCATCTCCAACAGTTACTGTTTGAGTCTTCATACCTACAAATGAGAATTGAAGTACATCTCCTTTATTGGCTTTAACACTATAATTACCATCAAAGTCTGTTTCAGTACCATTAGTTGTACCTACTACTAACACACTTACACCAGGTAAAGGAGAATTATTAGCATCTGTTACTGTACCATTAATGTCTTGTTGTAGTGTTATTGACCCATCTGAAGCTGCATATAGTTGAGAAGTA
>JAJRPL010000300.1 GCA_024280815.1 Bacteroidota bacterium | reverse complement strand
TCTTCTGCAAGGGCTAGCGGATTTCCTCAGTTAGAAATTGTTAATGATAAAGTTTATATGGCTTGGAATCATATTGAGGATAAAAAATATACAATCAATTTTAAAAGTTTTGATGTAGAAGATTTTAATGAGTAAATTGCAAACCATTTTATGGTAGAAGAACAAGTAATATTGGTTAATGAAAACGATGAGCAAATTGGCACAATGCCTAAGTTAGAGGCTCATAAAAAAGCAGTGTTACATCGTGCTTTTTCAGTTTTTGTATTTAATGATAAAGAGGAATTGTTATTGCAACAACGTGCAGCTAGCAAGTACCACTCTCCGCTATTATGGACAAATACATGTTGTAGCCATCAAAGAGTTGGTGAAAATAATATTCAAGCAGGGAAAAGACTTTTATTTTATAACTTTTTTGCTTGTCTAAAAAAGTAACAAAAAAGATACCTTGCTTTTTCTGCGACCCGTTTTCTGCTTGAAAGCTAACTAAAAAGAACTCAACTCTTGCTTTAGGCAAGAGCCTCAAACAGTTTTTCATTTTTAACGATTTACTACGTTGAACGGATACCCCGCTTGCAAAAGCTATGGGACTAAACCGAAGTTAATAATGTATAAATACAGCTTCGCTATGGTAAGTTACAAAAAATTATTGATTATTTAAAACTCGTTTCATAGAGTCTATTTTTCTTTGATTTTCTTTAGCATATTTAACTAAATCTTTTCGCTTTAATTTTATATTTCTTTTGCCAATATAATAAACCGTATCACCTCTATGAGCAATTAGTTCAAATACAGAAACAGGCACTTTATGTACAGAATTACTTTCAAGTGTTTCTTTAAAAATAGAATCTCTTCCTTTTAAGTAGATAATATCTTTTATTGCAATTTTCAATTCATTTTCTCCAATTTTAGAAAATTTATATTTAAACGGAAATACAATATTACTTGTACTTGTACTATCTACCAGTACATCATCCGCATTATTTAATATACTTTCAAAATCATAGCCTTTATCGTTCCCTGTAACAACAAAAACAGTGAATCTTCCTTCAATTTCATTTTGATTAAGTGTGTCATAGGTTTTTTTATAAAACAAATGACCATAAGAATATTTGTTTTTAATAGCAATGGAGTCTTTTAATATAATTTTAATAAAATCAGACTTAGTAATGTCATTTTCTTTAAACCCAACCTCTTTATTCTTTTTAGCTTCTTTACAAGAAACGCCTAACAGTAACAACACAATTAAAAAGTAATAAATTTTCATTTATATTTGTTTAAAATTGAATCTGTCTTTTTTAAGATAATAATTTTGTTGTTTTTTAAAGCTTTTGCTGTATCTTTCCTTTTAGCATATCTTCCTCTTAATCCGTAGTAAATTTGCGTATCTTTCTTATCATTCCATCCACCCCATCCACTAGGTATAGCATTGATTATATACTTTGAACGATACCTTATCTCCTCATTCTGATAAATACTATCCAATCTAATGCTATCTAACTGAATTTGTGTTTTGGTAGGTTTAAATTTTATTGTTATTATATATTGGTTAGGTGCTGGCACACACATAAAATTTTCTACACACTATCTTTTACAATAACAGGATGTTCATAAATATAATTAAGTTCAAGCCTCAGAAAATCTGATACCGTATCTTTAGGTACTATGTAAATAATATCCCTTATTCCTAATTTTAATATATTCATTCTGCTTTCTGAAAATTTTACTTTGAATTGAAAATTAACAGAATCTACACCTGTAGTATCTAAAAGAGCATCTTGTGCAGTACTTTCAATCATATCAATACCCATAGCGTTTTTATCAGTTGAAGCAGTAAAAAAAACAAACCTTTTGTCTATCATATTATCTTGAATTGTATCTATTTTTAAATCATAAATAAGATTTCCAAAAGTTAATTTATTTTTTATAGCCATGTTTTTTATATTAACAACTTTAATTTTAGTGTTTTCTTGTTTAATATAAACAACTTTTTTTAAAGTGTCTTTTTTATAATCTAATATTTTAGAGTTCTTTTCTTTTACATTGGTCTTACATGAAGAAATAGCAACAAAAAATAATAGTATAATAAAAAATATGTCAATTTTTTTCATTTTTATTTTTTTAAAATAGAATCCATTTTTCGGATAAGGATAAGACTATCTCTACTTTTATTGTTAAGTAAATCTTTTCTTTTAGAATAATTTGTTTTAATGTCAAGTATAATTTGCGTTTCCTTCATGTCATTCCAACCTCCCCAACCTTTAGGTATAATGTTTTTAACAAATCTAGTGTCATAGGGTACTATCTCATTCTGATAAATACTATCCAATCTAATACTATCTAACTGAATTTGTGTTTTGGTATATCTTTGGTCATAATTTTTATCTACTCTACCATCGGTTAGATCATTTACAAAATCTAAATAATCCATTCCAAAAAGTAAGCCTCTAAAAAAAGAAGAAGTTATTTCTGCTCCACCAGCACGTACAACACCAAACTGGTCAGTATCTATAGTTTTTGGGTCAACAACACTGTTTTTACCTCTGCTATTACCTAAACCATTATCGTCTCCATCTCCATTTAAGCTAGAGCCACTTACTCTATTTTCAAACCATTTCCATTTATATTCAGGATAATGACTTTTGTTGGTTAACATTTTTATTTTTTTAATTTTACTTTTTTGCTTGTCCAAAAAAGTAACAAAAAAAGACACCTTGCTTTTTCTGCGACCCGTTTACAACTTGAAAGCTAAATAAAAAGAACTCAACTCTTGCTTTGGGCAAGAGCCTCAAACAGCTTTTTATTTTTAACGCTTTACTACGTTGAACGGATACCCCGCTTGCAAAAGCTAAGGGACTAAACAGAAGTTAATAATGTATAGACAGAGCTTCGCTATGATAAGTTACAAAAAATTATTGATTATTTAAAACTCTTTTCATGGAGTCTATTTTTCTTTGATCTTCTAAAACTCGTTTCAAAGAATCTTTACGTTTTACTTTTACCATTTTTTCTTCAACAAAATAAGCTGTATCACCCTTATAACCAATTATAGTACTATCCATAACATAAAAAGTACCACTACAAATAGTATGTAATTCAAACCTCCCATGTCTAACATTGTAACTATTCAAATTATCAAAATTAACTTTATTTTTTCTTAAATAAATAATTCTATCAGGTAGTTATTTAAATCTCTTTTTATCAGTTCTATTTTTTAAATATAGCTCTAATTTTTTAAAATTTAGATCATATACCTTTTCGTTCATAGAACAGTTTTTTAAAAAATTAAAAAGATTTTTATTTACATCAAAATTAAAATCTTTAGAATGTTCTTTTTTAACGGCAGAAATAAAAATAATGAACATCTCTGTTTTTTTTAAATTTTCTTCAGTTGGATTAGTACAGAAATTAGAATAACTATTTAAAAGTTCCCAATAATTATTCTTGTTAAAATTATAATTAAATTGCACTAAGCCATTATTTATATATTTTATGATTGATTTAAAATAAGTGAGTGTATTATAGTTAAATTTTTCTAAGCTATACAAAACATTCTGATAAAATAGGTTGTTTTGAAAAAAATGATCGATCTCAGCTATCTTTTTTTTATCCAAATAAAAACGTGCAATATCTGGAGCTTTTTCAAATTCAAGGGTAATTTTTATGGAATCATAATTATTTAAGATATCCTTATGTTTATAAATAAAAGTTTTAACTATTAATTCATTCGTATATACATCATAATAATATGAGGCTTTTTCTTTGTTATCATTCTCTTTATAGAAAATAGAGATTGACAACGTATTTTTAACTTTTTTTACCGAAATGTCTGCTTTTAGATTCCATGATTCTAACGTTTTAAAAATATTTTTTTGAATAATAACTTCTTTTTTTCCTTTTTCTAAACTACAATTTAAAAGAAATAAAAAAAAGATTCCAGTATATAGATTTATATGATAGTTCATTTAAGCTTGTAGTAAATCAAAATATTATTTCTTTGTTCTTCTGGTATTTTCAAGTCATACTGAGCAGCTTCTATAGAATCTTTTCTGCTCAGTGGCACAACTTCAAAATCGCTAAGTATCGTGTATGGAAAAGTAAAGCCCATACTATAGCTCAAACCAGTACCTCTACCATTGCCTCTAATAATTGTTTTATTATCATTATTTACGGCATTTAATTGAGTAAAATATAAGGTAGCACCAATAGACATAACATTAATCTGAGAAATATTAGATGAAAGTGCATTCGCAAAATCATTTCCTCTTAAATTAGTCAAAACTCTAGTCACAAAGTGAGTTTTAGTAAAAATACCTGCTCTACTACTTGCAACAGGACTAATGGCTACAGAATAAGATGTTCTTACTTTTCTATCCCAAGAACCAATTTGAGCATCGTTAGGAGCGGTAATTTCTATATTACCATAACTTAAATTACCAATATCAAGAATAGAACGGACATTAATATCTAATTCTGTACCATTAGGTATATCTATAAAGTCATTTTGAAGTGAATTTTGAGGAAAAGAATCTAGCTGTTGGAATCCATTATTATATTGTGGAGGGTTATTTCTATAGGCTACAATAACATCTAGTACCTCTTCTTTTCTTTGAAAAGTATATTCTGCCTCCCAATAAAACCCAGTAGATGTATAAATTACACCTTCGCCATCTTCTACTTCTTGATTAAAATAAGGCGTTTTAGGTAAACTGAAATTTATTATAAAATACCCGGCAGTATCCTTAATTTCTGTTTCCCATCCGTTTATAGTATATGTCCATTCTCTACCTGTATCATCAAAATGTTTTGAATTCATCCGTGGCATATGTGGTAAGCCTATATCTGTAAAAAAATCATCAACAACTTGTGAAGCTGATTTCTTTTGTAAACGTT
>JAJRPL010000299.1 GCA_024280815.1 Bacteroidota bacterium | reverse complement strand
TTGTTTGTAAAAATAATACACCAATGAAGTACCATGGTGTGTTCTGATAAAATCAATAATTCTATCAGGCAATCCATTCTTCTTTGCCAACTCAATACCATCTATAACATGATTGATAATAATTTCTGCACTATCCTTAGGTGGAAGTTCATTATGTGGATTCACATTTGTAGTTTGGTTCTCAGTAAAATATTTAGGATTGAGCATTTTGCCTATATCATGATACAAAGCTCCAGTTCGTACCAACATTGCATTTGCACCAATTTCATTTGCCGAAGCTTCTGCTAAATTTGCAACTTGCATAGAATGCTGAAAGGTTCCAGGTGCTTTTTCAGCCAGTTCTCTTAATAGTTTTGAATTGGTATTAGATAACTCTAATAAAGACACATCTGATACTAAACCAAATGTTTTTTCATACACTAATATTAAAAATAATGATAAAAATGATAATACTCCGTTTAAGGCAAATAAAATAAAATATTGCCAATTAATGTTTAATACATCTCCTTGTTGAATGATATAAAAGGCTAAGTAAGCCACCATATATACCAACGTAATTTGACTAATTGAGATAAATAAATTTGCCCTTCTATGCAATTCTGAAACCGATAAAATGGTAATGATACCTGCAATAATCTGTAAAAAAATAAATTCAAAACTATTAGGCACAATAAAACCCAATAAAAGAACCGTCAAAACATGAGTAAACAGTGCTAAACGAGCGTCAAAAAATGCTTTAATTACAATTGGTAAAATTGGTAAAGGGACAACGTAGAGGTAATTTATTCTATACTTAACAACAAGTGTAACCACTAATACTATTAAAAATACATTAAAAAATATAAAGGTAACTTTTGTATTGTTTTCAAATATTGAAGCTCTATATTTTTGCAAAAAGAGTAATAGCATTAATAATACTAAAGCTATCAGAATCACATAACCAAATACAATCCAATAATAATTTGATGTACTCGATACTTGCGATTCATATTCTTTTTGTAAAGAATTTAACACTCTAAATTTATGACCTTCTACAACATCTCCTTTAGATATGATTCTTTCATTTTCAGATATTAAACCTTCGGTTTGAGAAATTTTACTCAACTCTTCATTAATTATTTTATCTGTCAATTTATTATCATAAAATACATTAGGATTTAAAGTACTTACTAAAATTTTTGTCAAATAGCTCTTTAAAGGTTTATACCTAGAATTATCAAATTTTCGATTTAATACTTTATCAATATTGTTTGTACTAATAAATTTATCAAAAACCACATCAGTAATAATATTCCCTTTCCTTAAAGCTACTAATTGTTTATTTTTAGCTTTATGAATATCGTTTTTATTGAGATATCCTATTTGGTAAATTTCATTAATTATTTCATTAGAAAATTTTATTACTCTTTTAATATTGAAGCTACCTACAATAGAATCGTGTAAATTTTGAGTAAGTTTGATGTTGAAATTCTCTTTTGATTTACTTGCAATATCTTTATTATAAGAAAAATAAAGCTTCTTATTTGAAGTAATATTTTGCTTCTCTTCTTCTAACTTCTTAGTCGTTTTTTGGACTGCAAAATCAAAAGGAGCATATAAATTATCATATTGCCAAGGTTTTCCTCTTTGAAATTCATATTTAAAATGTGCTCCTTTAGGGAATAGGTATACAATAGCAAATGTTGTAAGAATAAAAAGGGCTATCTTATATAATAATACATGGTTTTTATATAATTTATTTAAAAAATTTCTAAAATTAAATTTCACCATTTTATCAGCTTAGGTTCAAGGTTACGCAATGTAAAAAAAAATAACAAATTATTATCCTGTTCTCTTTTATAATTTCTTTAATTTAGCAATCCATTATTATAAAATAAATTAAATGAAGGAAGTCGTTATTGTTTCAGCAGTTAGAACACCTATTGGAAGCTTTTTAGGCTCTTTATCTAGTGTGTCTACTACCAAACTAGGTGCAACTGTAATTAAAGCTGTATTAGAAAAAATTAAATTAGACCCAAAAAAAGTAGATGAAGTTTTAATGGGTTGTGTATTGCAAGCTAACTTGGGTCAAGCCCCTGCTAGACAGGCAGCTATATTTGCTGGTCTTCCAGAGTCTATACCATGCACAACAATAAATAAAGTTTGTGCTTCTGGCATGAAAGCAATTATGCAAGCAGCACAAGTCATACAATGTGGTGATGCTGAAATTATCATTGCAGGTGGTATGGAAAACATGTCACAAGTACCTCATTATCTTAATGCTAGAAACGGAAAAAAATTAGGAAATATTAATCTTATAGATGGTATGGTCAAAGACGGGTTAACCAATGTTTATGATGACAAACACATGGGAACTTGTGCTGATTTATGTGCAACTGAGCATCATTTCTCTAGAGAAGATCAAGATGAATTTGCCATTGAATCTTATAACCGATCTGCGAAAGCCTGGGCTTCAGGTAAATTTAAAGATGAAATAATACCTGTAGAAGTGCCTCAACGAAGAGGTGAACCTATTTTTGTTACTGAAGATGAAGAGTATAAAAATGTGCAATTAGATAAAATTCCGTCATTAAGACCTGTTTTTACCAAAAACGGAACCGTAACTGCTGCGAATGCATCAACTTTAAATGACGGTGCTGCTGCTTTAGTTTTGATGAGTAAAGATAAAGCCACAGCATTAAACTTAAAACCTTTGGCTACTATAAAAGGATATGCAGATGCCGCATTAGAACCTGAATGGTTTACCATAGCTCCTGCTAAAGCTTTACCCAACGCTCTAGCCAAAGCAACTATTGAATTAGACACTGTTGATTATTTTGAATTTAATGAAGCTTTTGCTGTCGTTGGATTGGCAAATACAAAATTATTAGGTTTAGATGCTGAAAAAGTGAATGTAAATGGTGGTGCTGTATCTTTAGGACACCCTCTAGGTTGTTCAGGAGCAAGAATTGTAGTTACTTTGATTAATGTGTTAAAACAAAATAATGGCAATATAGGAGCTGCAGCTATTTGTAATGGAGGAGGTGGTGCCAGTGCCATTATTATCCAAAATAATTAAATTCGTGTTTGATGAAATACGGTATTTGTAATTTAAGTAATATTCCGCTTCGTGAAGCATCTGACAATACTAGTGAAATGATTTCACAAGTGTTATTTGGCGATCATTTTAAAGTACTTCAAGAAAATAAACAATGGTTAAAAATTAAATTAAATTTTGACAATTGTGAAGGATGGATAGAAGTAACACAATTTTTAGAGATTTCTAAAGAGTACTTTGATAAACTTACAAAAGCAACATTTATTACTTCTAATGAAATGGTCGATTTTATTGAAGATGACCAACAAAATTTACTCCCTATACTCCTTGGAAGCAGACTGCCATTTTATTCAGAAAATTCATTTGAAATAATGGATCAAAAATATTCATTTGAAGGACAAGTTGCTGGAGATAAATCTTCTAAGAAAGCTATTATAAACTCCGCTTTTACATATTTAAATTCCCCTTTTTTGTGGGGAGGAAAAACTCCATTTGGGATAGATAGTGCTGGCTTTTCACAAATGGTCTATCGTTTAAATGGATATAACTTATTTAGAAAAGCAGCTAAACAGGCAACACAAGGTGAAGTATTAAGTTTTATTGAAGAATCTGAGCCAGGTGATTTGGCTTTTTTTGATGATAATGAAGGTGAAATTATTCATGTAGGTAT
>JAJRPL010000298.1 GCA_024280815.1 Bacteroidota bacterium | reverse complement strand
TTAGATGTTCTTCGGGAGCCTTTAGAAACGGGTAAAATAACGATATCAAGAGCGGCGAGACAGGCAACATATCCTGCAAAATTTCAATTAATCGCTGCAATGAACTTTTGCCCTCAAGGCATTGATTGTGACCCTTCACAAAATGATTGTCAGTGTTCTTTAGAGCAACAGCGACGTTATAGATTAAAAATATCAGCCCCATTTTTGGATAGAATTGACCTACAAATTGAAGTACCAAGGTTATCAAGAGAGGATTTACAAAAGCCTGCAAAAGGAGAAAATAGTAAACAAGTTCGTCAGCGTGTTGTTATGGCAAGAGACAGGCAGATAAAACGTCAGAATAAAGCTAATATTGCACTAAGCAATAAAGAGATTGAACTTTTTTGTGAGCTAAATAAACAAGATGAAGCATTATTAGCGCAAGTGATGGAAAAATTTAAACTATCAGCACGTGCCTATCACCGAATATTAAAAGTAGCACGAACCATTGCCGATTTAGCTGATAGTGAATATATACAGACACAGCATTTAAGTGAAGCAGTATCATATCGGTCGATGGATCGCTTTAGTAACTAGAGCTACCGCATGGTTAGTGTTAAATAATAGGCTGTATATTTCTAATATTTTATTTGCCAAAAACTTAAAGGCATTACCACATATCCTAAAAGTAGTAATGGTCTAATAAATTGTATTTAGGATATATAGTCGAGATGCATAATGAAACTAACTAACTTTTTTTCTATTATTTTCTACTTTTTCTGACAATGCAGCAAGCTCACTAAAAGGTATTGGCTGGGCTTCATCGAAAATATCTTCAGGAGTAGTTTGATTGTTTTCTATACCATAAATCAAAGTGTCATTTTTTATTTTGTTAGGTGTAATATTTGAATTGTTATTTGTTACTCCCTCTGCAAGTGCTTCAAATAATTCAAATGTCATTTCTTCAGAGGCAGATTTATCGTCATCGATAATATTGTCGCTAACATCGAAGAACTCTACGGCATTTTTTTCTTTATATTCTTCAATATACACATCACAAGTTTTATCAAGCTCGTCCCAACTGGCGTTATCACTATGAACGGATGTTTTTATATCTAAACTACCAGTTAGTTCATCGGCTAAATCTTCACATTCCTGTAATAATTCATTGCTGAATTCAGGATTCTTCTTTTTATGAATATCGGTTGGGGTATCGATGAGGGCATCTTGAAAATTAATTTGTTTTTCCTTTAGGAGGGCTTTCGCTTCTTCCTCTCCAAAGGGTGGATAGTATTTTGGATAATCATACGAAATACTAGTATAAGCATATATTTCTCTTCTATATCGAACTAAAAGAAGACCAAATAGAAGTGCTAAGATTGTCGCAAAAAGCTCTTTCCCAGACATATATTGGCTATATTCTATAAGTTTATTTTTAATATTTTGAGATATTCTTTGGTTAAGCTCAGTAGGCATTGCATAGCCATTTTTTGTGATTGAAATATCACTTTTTATTAATTCTGAGGGAAATGTAGTATTTACAATATCTACCTTGTTAGATGGGTCAATCGAAGAGAGTGAGTAGTCAACGTCAGGGGTACCGGAAAATGCTACTTTCGTAATAATTTTCTCTTGCTTATCATCATTTTTATCAGACGTTGGTGTTGTAGCAGTACCACTTAATGCTTCTAATGTTTCTGCTAATTCTGATAGGTTAGTACTTTGTTGTTTTAGAACTGGCTCTTTATTAGAAAGTGATTGTTCTAAATTAGATAAGTTAGTATGTGCTTTAGTTAAGTTTCTTTTTAATTCCCTAACCCTTTTCTCAAGTTTGTTTATTACAGCGTTACTGTTTAAGCTTTTAGAGTCGTAGTTTATTGAACTCTCTTTAGCATCAATAATTTCAAGTGGTTGGGTTTCTATATGCTTATCAGAATTATTGAGCCCCTCTATTTCAGAAATTGCAGGTAAGCGAATAATGGCACCTTCTATAAGCGTTGTTATATTGTTCTTCTTAAAAGCAGCAGGGTTTGCACTATAAATTGCTTGCATCATTTGGGAATATGGAACTTCCTTATGCCCAATTTGTTTAGTAATTTTAGCTAAGGTGTCACCTTTTTCGATTACAAACCCATCAAGTATAAATTCTTTGTTATTTTCTAACTCTAGCTTAGTAAAATTAGGGTCAATATTAATAGTCTGCTTGTCTAAGTCGTTTAAAGTTATTAGATTAGGGTCATACTTATTAGAACTAATGTTATTTGGCGTAACTTTCTCTAAAGAAGGTATCGTTAATACCTTGCCTATTTTAAGTAAATTAATTTTGTTTTTTGAAAATGCATGGGGGTTAGTGGCATGGATAGCCGACATCATTTTTGTAAAAGAAATACCCTTATGCCCCAACTTTTTAGTGATTGTTGAGAGGTTGTCTCCTCGTTTGATAGTGTAGGTAGTACTTTCGTGTAATACCTTGTTAAAACTAGAAGGCTTATCTTTAAGTGCTGTCTTTGCCGCAATTACAAAGTTGGAATTATTTAATTCATTATTAGTCGGTATGTGTAACACAGAGCCTGCTTTTAATTTATTTATATTATTATTAATAAAAGCATTTGGGTTTCGTTTGTGAATGGCATTGACCATTTTTTTCAGGGACGTATCAGCTGCATTTAGTGCTTGTGCAATTTGGGATAAGGTATCACCAGATTTAACTTTTAAAGTGCGGTTCGAGTTAAGAAGAGTACTTGAAGAAGAAATCGGGTTATTCAACACGATACTATTTTGTGATTTTATGGTCTGTAAAAAAGATCCTTCAGTATTTCTATTTTTCTTAGGGTCAAGCAGTGTAGTGTAATCTTGATAAATACTTCCATTTGGACCTTCAATCTCCAATACAAAATTTAAAAAAGGCATTTGTATAGGTTGTGTAGATTCAATAGAAATTACGGGTTTGTTATTCTTGATGGTAATATCAAACTTAAGGTCTTCTAAAATGGGTAGTTTTTCTGCCCCTATTTTATGAAAGATAGACTCAGGCGCTAACCTTATTCTCAGCTTTTTTGAAGCATCAATATTTGAAAATAAAATAGGAATTATGCCCTTATAAGGCTCATTCAAATAAGAGTTAGATTGTATTTCACCTAGGTTCATACCAACAAGGTTGACTGGTAATGCTTTGGCAACACTAATTGTGGGTATAGCAAATGCTAAACCAACAGCGAGTACAAGAGCTTTTTTCTTCACGCGATTACCTTTCCATTTCTTTT
>JAJRPL010000297.1 GCA_024280815.1 Bacteroidota bacterium | reverse complement strand
AATATATAGAGACCAAGGTCTAAAATATGCAGAAGTGACTAGAAAACTTTGTTTTGATACTGAAAAAGGTATTTATGCTGATGATCCTGAAAAAACATATTACGACCAACGTGCTAGTATTTTAGCTGTTTTGTGTGGTGCTCATTCTGAAAAAGAAAATAAAATTTTAATGCAAACTCTTTTAGATGATACTACTCAATTTGATAGTGAAGCAAACCTCTTTTATCTTTTCTATCTTTTTGAAGCTATGGAAAAAACCAACGTAGGCAATTTCACCAAAGAATTACAACCTTGGAAGGATATCATAAACATGGGGATGTCTGGTACGCCAGAAAAACGAATTGAACAACACCCACGTTCAGAAATTCACCCTTGGACTGCACACCCAGTATACTCCTATTTCAGTGTTGTGGCAGGGATCAAACCGAGCAGTGCAGGATTTAAAACTGTTGAAATAGCACCAAACTTAGGCGAATTAAAGAGCTTAAAAACAACGTACCCGACTATTAACGGGAATATTTCTTTAGATATCAGTTTGGATAAAAAAGGCAAATTAAGTGGCCAAGCTATACTCCCAAATGGTACAACAGGTGAGTTTAAATGGCTAGGAAATACTATTGAATTAAAATCAGGCGTCAACGATTTACAGAATTACAAAAAACTATCCTCTTTAAAAAATAGATAATGCAATCCAAATTTAAACTTTCAACGGTACAGCTTGGCAATTACACTATTTTACAGCTTTGCCATACGGAATATGATGTGTGTTTCTCAATTATTCCCGAATTGGGTGGCAGTTTAAATGCTTTCACTGTAAACGGCCAAGAAATTTTAGTAGCTGCATCTACGCTTAAAGAAATAGAAAATTTAACTATAAAAGCCTTTGCAGGAGCTCAATTATTTCCTTATCCTAATCGGATAAAAGAGGGTAAGTATACAATTGGAGATACACCATATCAATTACCCATAAATGATATTTCTAACAACAATTCGCTACACGGTTTAACCTACAATAAAACATTTCAAGTAGTAGCTACTGATATAGAAAATGGAATTATCAACTTAAAATATAAATATGATAGTGATGATAAAGGTTATCCTTTTCATGTGATTGTAGAAAATAGATTTCAATTGTCTGAAAATTCTTTAAGCATTACAACCACATTAGAAAACAAGAGTAATCAAACCATACCTATTGGCCACGGATGGCATCCTTATTTTAAAATAAGCCAAGGTGTTGACAACGCTTTTTTGCAAATTCCAACAACAGAAAATTATCAGGTAGATCAGCACATGATTCCGACTGGTAAAACGATGAAATATGATTTATTTTCAAAAGCTACTGAAATAGCTGAAACAAAATTTGACCATTGCTTTAAAATAAAAAATGACAACTCTTTTACTGCTCAATTAATCAATCCTGAAAAAAACCTTACCATTAGCTTGTTAACAGAAGGTTATCCTTATTTACAAGTTTATATTCCTCCACAAAGAGATTCCATTGCCTTAGAGCCTCAAACCTCTATACCAGATGCGTTTAACAATAAAATAGGTGGTATTGATTTAGAAGTAAATCAAAAGGTTAGTTTTAAGTTTCAGATTGTGGTTGATTAAAATATATGATAGGTCAACCCCAACATAAAATTACCTTTAGGCATTTGCACTAAATTGGTTTCTGTGTATTCTGTATTAAAAATATTATTCGCCTGTATTGAAAGCTCTAATTTATTGAATGTAGTTCTAAGCTTGGCGTCAACTAAATTATAGGTCTCTCCGTTTGTTCTTTCTACAAATCTAAAACTAATGCTTTGATCTAAAAACGATAAAAATTTGGTGTGAAGACTTGAGTTAAATTGATGCTTTATACTATTTAATGAATACCTTGTAAACGCAACATCAACATCCTTAATAGTATCTTCAATAAAATTATAGCCTAATTGTAATCGTTGACCAAACTTCTCTATGTTGAAATTATAATTGATAGAAGTTTCAAAACCTTTAGTAGTTACATTGCTAAAATTTTTGGCTTGCCATTTATCAGTATCATTGTCTTTAGCCCAATCAATTAAATTGTCTGAATCTCTATTAAAGACAGCAACATTCAATTGAAATTCTGGAGTATTGTATTTAAATCCTATTTCTTCTGACAAGGCCGATTCTGGTTTTAAACCAGGATTACCAAGTGTGGTTGGTCCTACATAATACAAATCAGTAAAAGTTGGCACACGGTAGGTATAACCAATATTTCCATACAATTTAACTTTATCAGAAACTGCATACCCAACATCTAACCCTGGAAAAGCCTTCGTGTCAAAATCAGAATAATAACTTACCGCTACACCTGGGGTTATATCTAACCGCTCCCCTATTTCAAAACGATGCTCTAAAAATGCGGTAACAATTGTTCTTTCTCTACGTCCTAAGTTATTACTTGCTAAAAACACGTTGTTTACATCTACGCCAAAGCCCGTTTTTCCTAAATCGGAACTCAACACCATATTTGTTTCTACAGCCAATTTATTTGAGATATGAAAATTTCTAAAAAAAGAAGGGTCGTGCCTTAAAAACAAATACATATCTTGATTTCTTCGCCAATAAACTCTAGGTTTAATTTCTAAATTTTTAAATGTATAAGCTGTAGATAAAGCCAACACACTCGTTTGTGTTTCTTCGTATTGGTCAATAAACTTCGGACTCGCATAAAAACCATTTGCACCAAACTTACGTTCATTGAAAGAAGCTAAAAATTGGTATTTTTTAAGGTTTGTTTTTAAGAATAAAGAAGTATTGTCAAAATCAGTATTAAATCGGTACCCTTCAGATTTTTGTTTTTGAACATGCAGCTGAACACTTCCGTCTTCAAATACTTCCGTATAACCAACAGCTCCTTTTAAATTTTGATAAGAACCATAATTAGCAGCTACATTTAACTGATCTTTAGTTGCTTTTTTTGTAACGATATTAATAGCTCCTGCAAAAGCATTCTGTCCAAACACTCTAGCTGCCGGTCCTTTTATAATTTCTATTCTTTCAATATTAGCCAATGATAAAATTGCATTCATAGTATGATGTCCCGTTTGTGCATCATCCATTTTAATGCCATCAATCAATAACAATGTTTGGTCAAAATTACCACCTCGTATGTACAAATCAGATTGTGTACCGTCTACTCCTCTTCTTCTTACGTCAATTCCTGTAACTTGTTGTAAAATATCAGTTACCGTTGTGGCAGTAGAATTTTTAATTTCATTAGCTGTAATTAAAGTAATTGTTCTAGACGTTTTAAAAGAGGGTAATGATATTCTATTGGTAGAAATCAATACTTCTTCAAGCTTTATAGTGTCATTTTGTGCGGTAGCCATTGCACTCATAAATAAGAATAATAGAAAAATACCTCTCCCTCTCATGCTAGTATATTTTAAAATTATCCGCAAATATATAAGAAGCATTTTGAATTGTATTGACAAAAACAAACTTTAACCCTGTTAAAAATTAGCAGTTATGAAAAGACTTCATCAACACTTAAAACAGTTCTGATAACATCATCAGGTTTTTCTGACGCTAAAAAAAATTATGAGTTAAATTTAAAAGAATAATAGTACTTTTATAAACATGTTTGCACTTGTAGATTGTAATAATTTTTATGCTTCATGCGAGCGGGTTTTTAATCCGAATCTTCGCAATAAACCTGTTGCAATCCTCTCAAATAATGATGGTTGCGTAATTGCGAGAAGTGACGAAGCTAAAGCTGTCGGATTACCAATGGGAGCTCCTGCTTTTAAATATAAACAGTTCTTTAAAGAACATCAAGTACATGTACTCTCCTCTAATTATCCGCTATATGGAGATATGAGTACTCGGGTAATGGCTATTTTACAACAATTTACTCCAGATATTGAGGTGTATAGTATTGATGAGGCCTTTTTACAATTTAAAGGCTTTGAGAATTATGACCTTTCCCTTTACGGGGATACAATACGACAACGTATTTTAAAGTGGACTGGTATTCCTACCTCTGTTGGAATTGCACCTACCAAAGCGTTGTCAAAAGTTGCCAATAAAATTGCACGTAAATTCCCGAAGCAAACAAATGGTGTATTTGTTATTGATTCTGACAAAAAGAGGATAAAGGCATTGAAATGGATGAAGATTAAAGACGTTTGGGGCATCGGACGAAGACTCCAAAAACGTTTAGAAATCAAAAACATCAATACTGCTTACGATTTTATACAATTGCCAGATGATTGGATTCGTAAAAACCTT
>JAJRPL010000296.1 GCA_024280815.1 Bacteroidota bacterium | reverse complement strand
CCTTGTTCTATCAGTTCTACCTTCTCACGCTTAAAGGCAGTGCTGAATACTCTTCGTGTTTTTCTTTGTCTTTTCATGATACCAAATTTAAAAGTTTTAAACTGAATTTGGTGTCAACCTATACTATGAAATGACAATTCATAATTCGCCATACTAAGGCAGGCAGGGCCGCAGTCTTTGGCGTCGAGCTGGCGGGTGAAAGGGGAATTTGACAACTTCATACAAAATATTTATCCAACAAATTCATTTGTTGCAGGAACTATTCTTGTTATCTATTTCCTGATTCATAATATAACCTATTGCAAATTCCATTTGCGTGTCAATACCATTCAAGAAATCACTATATTTTTGCTTCACGTTAATATCTGGCTTTATGCCAATTCTATAATATTCATTTCCATCAACGTAACTGCAATACTGACTACAAATACCTACTATTCCTCCACTTGGAAGTGAAATAATAGTAGGTTGCCCGTTACCACCCCCTGTGTTCTCACCGATTAAGATAATATGTTTCTGATTTGATAAATAAATCAAAAACTCTTCTGCAGCCGAAATATTATCTGCTCCAATTAAAACAATTATAGGAAATAAAAGTTTGTTGTTTTGATTTACTGAATTATCAAACTGTGCATTTCCCAAATCTTCAAGTAAAATATTATGGTAACATTTGTAACAATCAGCCAAAAAACCATTGCCTACGGTATCCGAAGTATTAAGTCTGGCACCAATTGTTCTAAGAAAAGTTTTGTTTACTCTTGTTTTAACATTTGAACCGATAATAATTGAGTCTGATAAAAAAAACCCAGCAATTTCTTTACCTATTAAACTACTTCCTCCTGTATTTTTTCTAATGTCCAGAATAACTCCATTGGATTTTTTTAATTGTATTAAATACTTGTTCAGAGAATCTACAATACTTTTATTACTGAAGCTGTTAATCGTCAGTATCGAGATATTGGTAGAATCAATATGCTTATAAAAGGGCTTCCGGCCCATTTTATATACCCAGTGATTGTCACATTTTCCCCTTGTTAACTGCAAGCTCTTAATCGTGCCAGCGGGCGTTTTATACTTAATAAAAGTATTTGTGCCTTTTATTCCCATTAATATGTTTCGTGTCCCTATTTTTAATTGCTTTTGAGGACTAGATGAAGAAAAATATGGAAATATCCTTTTTTTAAGATATTCATAAACAGGTAATGAATCAACTTCAAGAATAATGCTGCCTAAAGGAATAATGCCCTGTGTTTTCTGACTAGTTCCACTAACTACAATTTTGTTTTCAATATTAGTAAATGATAGTTTGAAATTATTAAAGCATGACCGAGTAATGCACTCCCTTATTAAAGAGTCAGGAAAGTATACATATGTATGCCCATCTTTGAATGTTGCAATATATTCACGTAAAGTAAGATAATACTCATAATCGTTTTTTGTCTCTATTATTTTTTTTACGTAATATTTGTAAATGCTATCTTGATTAGTTTTTAAATATTCAAAGTAGGGAAAGTTGTAGGACGCTTCTCTCCATATCATGGATAATTCCCAAATTTTTTCCTGGCTTCTAATTGTGTTTGGAATTTGAACCTGAGAAAACAATTGTAAGCCAAGAAAACACAAAATAACTATTTCTATTTTTTTCATTTTAAATCAATTTTCTTTCAGTTGCTTTAGAAATGATAAATGTGTCCAATGATAATTCCGCATCTTCAAGTAAACACTTGAATTTTGCTTTACCTTCTTTTATTTCATACGTTTTTTGTATGCATGGCCCAAAGCAAAGTGGTAGCAATTTACAATTTAAGCATTCTTCATTTTCAAAGGTTGCATTTGCGAACAATTTTGACATCTTTTTTTCATTAAAATTAATCTTTCCGTCATCATTCAATTCACCAACCTTTAATGCGTCACTATAGTTCCTTGCGGTACACTTAAATACATTACCATCATAATTAATTACAGCATGGGAATATTTATCTGAATAACAAGTATAGAAACTATTTGGTCTATAAGCCCAATATGACACAATGAATCCTGCTTTTTCAAACTGCTCTTTTGCATGTTTTAATTGCGGGTTTTCATTTTCTGATATTGCCTTTATTTGGAATACTTTTTGAAATGAAACCCTAATCTTTTTTCTATTATGCTTTTTAATTTTTGGTATAACATCGGTTATATTATCTAAAGTTTTTCTGTCATAATTAATACGTAATGTTATACTCACATTTAATACTTTTTCGCATAAAGAATTTATATTATTGATTATTTTTGAATATGAAGGTTGACCATTATTATTTCTTATTTTATTGTGCCTTTCTTCGTTTCCGTCCAACGTGATTTGGTATGAATTAAGTGAAATACTATTTAATTCGTCGAACATGTTATCTTGAATAAGGTAACCATTAGTAGTAATATGATGAGTAAATCCAATATTGTGTTTTTTTACTAAAGATTTAGCGTGAATAGAAATAGGTAGAATTACATCTTCGAAGTATATTAAAGGCTCACCTCCAAACCAATCAAGAAATAAACCGTCAATATTGACTTTCTCAACTAAATAAGTAATATGTTTTTTGATATTTTCAATTACGCAGTTATCCATCCTCTTATTAGGGCGAGTTACACCGGCAGAATCGACTGTACAATACCAACAACTCATGTTGCAGTCAAGAGTTGGGTTTATAGTTAATCTATAATATCGAGTATTGAAGACCTCTTTTTTGTTTCTATATCTTATAATATCAATTTCTTCTTCCTCTTTTGGGATAATAATACCCCAGTCAATGAATTTTACAAAAAGTTCGTTTTTTAACGACTTAAAAACATCCAAGTTTTCAAAAAGTCTCTGAAGTTCTCTAAAACCATCATATGGTACTGGGACAACAATGTCTGTCAATGCATTATACAATAGTGTAGTATCCTTAAATTTTGCATAATGATTGTAGTTGCTTAATTTGAACATAGTTTTATTTTTAAAATAACTAATTTGAGCCCTGCATAATAGCAAGGCTCAAATTTCATACTAACATGCTGATGTCTGTGAGCAAGTACACAAATCTTGACCCTGACAAACCTGATCTTGAGTTACATGGCATGTTTGATAGTTTTGTATATCGCCACCTTTTATAGAGCCTAAACTTGCGGCCTCAATTTTTTCTATTACACTTTTTTTTAGAATTGAATCTAGAAGTTCTCTTTTTTTCATCGTAAAAATATTTATTTGTTAATATAATGGTGGGTTTTACCCCATTTTGTTTATTTATCGGTTTAATGTATATTAAAAATAACACAAACCAATTTATTTCCACCTCAAAACAATCGGTACTATAATTTGAGATGGCTCTGTTTATCGAACTTATTCTTCCCAATAAAAAAAATAAACTTATTGCCATAACATGGCAGATATTTGTAATTTGTGTTTGCATTTATTGAATTGCTCGCATGCTTAATATCAGCAACTGATAATAACAGAACATAAAACTTATGGTTGAGATGATAATATGCAAGGCTTATGTATTTTCGGTAAAGTGTTTGAAGCAGGGAATGCGGGGGGGCGTAATTAACTGTAAACCAACAATATGTAAAATATATTCAAGATAAGCGCTTTGTGTTTCCCGGTTTAAAGTCATCGTTTTTTTTGCTTATGCGTATTTTTATAATTTGTTGAAGCCCAAAGTTAGCATTTTATTTGATATAGAGCCTGTTATTTTAATATGCAACAATACTTCATATAACGAAAGAGTTTTAATCAATCATAAAAAAAGTATACCAATCCGGTATGCTATTGTCTAGCACAGACAAAAGCATCAACCCGATTCCACCAATACCACTAAGTACTGAAATATCAGGTCTAATTTGAATATTATCATATAATTTTGTAAAACCTGCCAATCCATTTTTCTGGCTCCCAAGTTTTAAAGTATAGTTGAGCCAATAATCTTTAATATTATTGATTGCAACGTCATTATACTTAAGAGAAAGAGCATGAAAAATTGCAGTTAAACCACCAGACCCATGACACAGCATTGGGTCGTATACTTTTGTGTCAACTATTGATTTTCTCTGTATTGAATTCGCAAGAATTAACTTTGCTTCGTTTTGCCATTCTGGAATATCTAATACCTCACTTGCTTTTTGTAATGACAGCATGATCCCTATATCACCATAACACCAGGCTAACCTACTCGACATAATTTCTGGGTTGAAAATCCTTGAAAAGGATGGGTACAAAGCCTCGATATTTTTCAATTTTTCACATATAATAAAATTACATAACTTTGTTAATATATATTTAGCCTTTGCAACGCTTATATTTTTTGAAGCTATTTTTGCCAACGTAATGATTATACTTGAAAGTCCATGTGATAAACTAAGATTAATGAAATTAACTAATTTGCCTTCTTCATTTCTTGTTTGCACAATGCTATAACGATGTTTTGATACCTTTTTCAAAACTTTGTAGATTGAGTCAACATAGTATGAAACTACATCAATATCAATTTTATCAAACAGTAAAAGTGTCCAGATAATGCCAGTACTTCCATGAAGAAAATCAAAATTTCGTCTTTCAATCATTATTTTCACAGATTCAATAACTTTTTTATTCAGAACCTCAATTGTCAGTGAATCAACAAGACTTTCAGAATTTGTCTGTTTGATGCCAATTAAAACACTTGAAATACCAGAGCAAATGGTTGTCGATTTATAACCCTCGTTAATTAAATCAAAAGTATTTACTAATCGCTCACGAGGTTTTTCCCTAAATTCTTCCTTCTTATAATATTCATACATTTGATTATAAAAAATTGCGATGCCAATTTCTCCAGAAAAAAATCCAATATCCTTAAGAGGGTCAGATTTAGAAATTTCTATCTCAATTTCGTTTATCTTGTTTTCAATTACACCTTTAATCATTTTTTCTCTTTTTAAAAGGATCAGAATTTAATAATACTGAATGATGAGAATTAGGGATATAAAAAAATGCATCATAGGAATCTGCTAAAGTTCGGGTTACTTTTCCTTTTTTACATACCGGGTACTTTTTATTAGTCCAATAATCAGTTTGTTTGAGCAACGAATTTCCTTTAGAAATTCTTGTGTTAAGGTAAAATATGCCCAAACTTAAATCCCTACAAATTCTGAAAAGCGAATGTTTCAAACATTTTTGTTCTCCTGAATCAGCAAATAGGGCAATCACAAAAGATTCCTCTTTAATTTCCTCTGGAAGAAAGAAAGAAATTGTCTCAAGTGAACTTGACTTTTGAGGTTGCTCAATATTTCTTTTTCTTATATGAAAATTGTGAGCCCAAACAATTACTTTCTCATTAGTATAGATTGAATCAACCAAAAATTCAATATTTCTAGCCATGATACTGTCACGTTCCCTATTAGTAAGCCAATAAGCAGTATCATTCTTGAATTTGGTTAAATCCTTCGATAGGTCAAAGATGTTGTTTTTCAAACCTAGTTTTATAATCATCAATGCCTTTTTATCTCTAATTTCAGGGTTTATATCCTGTAGGCTAATTTTATCCAGTAACTGCCCGTAGCCCTTCTTTATTTTGTCTTTTTTTGCATTTAAATCTGCTGCAACTTTGTTTTTTTCATTCAAGGATGCATCACTATGATATAAATTTGACATTTCAATAGCAAGATTAGAATTCATGCTGTCAAGCAAATAATAACTTTCTGCCATTTTTTTGTTTTGATCGAAGATGAAATCATAAGCTCTTTTTGGCAGATAACGAGCCTTATAGTTTGGATCCATCCCAGCCAAATCCATTGGACTCTGTTTAAAGAATTCCATCATGGAACAGTTGTCTTCTGTTCTCCAAGCCCCAATTAATGAAGTATATAAAAACTCAAATGGATTAAGTTGAGACTTAGCAAGGTTAGATATTCCACAATTTCCTGTCCCACTCTCAAAAATTACAGCATTGAAACCTAATTGCTCGTGTAAAAATTCGATAAGTCTATATTTGAGCTGATTGTTTTCTTTAGTTAAGTGGTTATTTTCTCCAAGCCAAACGAAACGTTTGTCATCTATTTCGTCCTTTAGGAACATAAAAGTATTATAATCTTTTAATACCCCCATACTTTTAATACTATGAGCATTTGGTTTGGTTTTTAAAATGCCATTATTAAACTTATTTTGGCAATTTGCACTTTCAAATAGTACAATTAAAATACTTATAATAATTACTTCTCTAAATGATGTAATTTTATGTTTACATAAATATTCTAATTCAAATAACATAATAAATCGAAATAAAAATAGTCTCTATTCAAGAATTAGAACATTATATTAATAATAAATTCACCTCATGCTAACAAATGAATAGAGACAAAAAAAGGTAAATGGTTTAGTCAATTACAGGACAACCATCTAAAAATACACAGGTGTTGCCTTGACATGTTTCAAGATTTTGTGGTGTACTATTGGCACAACAATTATCTCCTCTCCTAGTCTTGAGATTAGTTGGGCATCCATATATTGAAAGACCGGCCTCTCCACCTTTAATATTTGATTTTTCAGAATTTGAAAGCTCAGCAATTGTTTGTTTATTTAATCTTAGTTTATTATTCATTTTTATTTTTTTTTCTCTGTTAATTTCTATGGATTTTACCCCATTTTGTTTAATGCCTGCCGCTTAGTTTAAAATCGGTATTATCCACCCTTTTGTAAATAAGGATGGATAATTCAGTCGAACCCATTCTTCCCAATAAAAAAAATAAACTTATTGCCATAATATGGCAGATATTTATAATTTGCGTTTGCATTTATTGAACTGCTCGCATGCTTAACAGCAGCAACTGATAATAACAGAACATAAAACTTATGGTTGGGATGATAAAATGCAAGGCTTATATAATTTCGGTAAAGCGTTTGAAGCAAATAATGGGGGGGGGGTAACTAACTGTATTACAAACTGTTGTGTTGTTTTTATAAAAATATTGAATATTTGTTTTGGATAAGTTGCCATCGTTTAAGTTGTTTTCATGCTGTAAAAGTAGCAATTATATTAGTGCAAGCATATCTTTTTGTAAATATTTTTATAATCAGGGGTTTACGCTTAAAACCCGAATCTTATCATTATAAAATATGAAACTGACGGTTTGATGTGTCGATTTCAAT